>JAITJT010000215.1 GCA_031278795.1 Deltaproteobacteria bacterium
GGGTTTAAGATGGATAGTATGGGCTGCTTGGTGAGGAAGTAGTCCGTTAGCCTCCTGGTGAACTCGCCACCAAAGATGACTATTATCCAGCTGATGTAGAGCCACACCATGAAGAAAGGCACTATGGCGAAGGATCCGTAGATGGCGTTGTAGCTGGTTATGGAGATGATGGTCTTGAGGTAGAACTTCTGGAAGAGCTGGAAGACTAGGCCAGTTATAAGGCCTCCTATGATCCTCTCCTTCCAGCGCACTATGCCCCGGCTGAAATAGCTGTAGGTCCAGGTGAGAACCATCCACCAGACTATCACCGGGAATATGGCGATGACAAAGGATGTGACAGGCTTAAGCCGCATGACCTCGCCAATCTTAGAGTTGGAGAAGGCTAGAGACTCTATGAAGAGGTTGGCGGAACCCGCGGCTATCAAGACTATGGGAATGACTATCATTATGGTCAGGTAGTCAGCGGCCCGGTGGAGGGCCTGACGATCCGAGAGGTAGCCAAATATCTTGGAAAAATTAATCTCCAGCTGCCAAAGTAGCCCATAAACCGACCAGAATATGAAGGCCAAGGCCGAGAATACCAATAGAGATCCTGAGAAGTTTTGGATGAGGTTCTCGGCGAAGGTGGTGAGGGTGTTGAGCATGGCCTCTTGGCCCGCGAAGTTCTCCACCAGGGCGCGGTTGAGGGCCGCCTCGAGCCCTAGGGACTTGGCCAGGGCGAAGCAGATGGCCAGGACCGGGACCACCGCGAGAGCCGTGTAGAAGGATAGCGCCGCCGCCAGGAGCGGCCAGTTGGTGACCCCACTGCGGTCCAGGCGGTCATAGATATCCATTATGGTGTCAATGGGATTTTTCACCTGAACTTCCTTTGGCGTCTTCTTTGATGTCCAGCTCATGGAGCTTCTTGTGGATGGTGGTGCGGTCGAGACCTACGGTCTCGGCCGTCTTGGTTATGTTGCCGTCATGGGCCTCCAGCTGGGCCGTGAAATACTTCTTTTCAAACATTGACTTGGCCTCCCTATAGGGAAGCGTGAGCCACAGAGAGTCCTCTTTTTCGTCTCCATTGGATTTAGCCCCCACCTGAGCCTCCGCCTCGGGGCCCTGGGGGTCGCGGTCTATGACCGGGCCGTTGGTGGTGATGGCCAGGCGCTCTATGGTGTTCTTAAGCTCCCTCACGTTACCCGGCCAGGGGCGGTCCTTCAGGCCCTCCAGGAAGTCCTGGTCCAGCATCTTGGGCTGGAGGTTGTTGGTGGCCAGGCACTCCTCTAAAAATAGCTTGGAAAGGCCTGGAATGTCCACCAGGCGCTCCCTTAGAGGTGGAACCAATACAGGCACCACGTTGAGGCGGTAGTAGAGATCCTTGCGGAAGCGGCCCTTCTCAATCTCTGATAGCAGATCCTTGTTGCTGGCGGCTATTATCCTCACGTCCACGCTAACGGTCCTGGTTCCTCCCACCCGCTCGAACTTCTGCTCCTGGAGTATGCGCAGTATCTTGGCCTGGGTCTTAAGGGACATGTCTCCTATCTCATCTAGGAAGAGGGTGGAGTGGTTGGCCAAATCGAAGCGCCCCAGCCGGCGCCGGTCGGCTCCGGTGAAGGCCCCCTTCTCGTGCCCAAAGAGCTCGCTCTCCACCAGCTCCTCCGGGATGGCCGCGCAGTTTATCTCAATCATGGGCCTTTCCCGCCTGGGGGAGAGGCCGTGGATGGTCTGGGCCACCACCTCCTTTCCCACACCATTCTCGCCGGTTATGAGCACCGACGACAAGGTGGGAGCCACCATCTGGATAGTGTTCATGAGCTCCAGCATAGCCTTGGAGCTACCGGTGTAGAGCTTCTCCTTTTGGGGAAGCGAGCTTTTCAAGATGAGGTTCTCGTTGGCCAGCTTCTTGTACTCCAGGGCCCTGGAGACGGTTATGAGTAGCTTCTCCGCCGAGAGAGGCTTCTCAATGAAGTCGAAGGCCCCGTTCTTGACGGCCTTAACAGCCGTCTCTATGTTTCCGTGACCGGAGATGACCACCACGGGTATCTGGGGTAGATCCTCCCGCATGCGGGCGAGCACGGAGAACCCGTCATCGGCCTTCCCCATCCAGAGATCCAGGATAAGTAGATCCGGAAGGTTCTCCTCTAGGCGCTCGAAGGCTTCCGATGGACTGGAGGCCTGGGCCACCAGGTAGCCCTCGTCTCCCAGGAGCCCACCCAGGGTTATCCTGATGTCCTTTTCATCGTCCACTATGAGGATGGTCTCGGCCATAAGTTTTTTCTCGGATATATCGTTCCTTGACTAATACGCCTATGAATCTTTGTAGGGTCTGTATCTAAATCTAAAAAGGATAAGCTTAAATTTCACCTTTTTAACTCAAGGTCCATCAAGATAGCGTCGCTTTGGTCGCTGTAATAGTTCTTGCGCTTCCCCACGGTTACGAAACCACTTGCCTTATAGAGCTTAATGGCGTTTTGGTTATTTTCGGATACCTCCAAGAGCACCACTTTGCACTTGTTGGCGTTCGCCATCTCAATAACTGCGGCGAGCAGCTTCTTCCCCAGGCCCTTTCCCTGATTCTCCTTTTTAACCGAGAGGCTAAGAAGGTGCAGCTCCTCGTCGAGTATCCAGAAGAAGCTGTAGGCAATTATCGTGTTGTCCTTGAAAATCCCTATGGAATAGGTATTATCGTCCGAGATCATGTCTTGGATGACACCTATGCTCCAAGGATCGGTGAAGTTTTCCCGCTCGATTTTGTAAAGGTTAATGACATCTTTCTGCAAAAGCATCCGTATTTTCAGAGAGGGCTTGGGCATAAAAATAAAGAATCCTCAAAAAGAGCTAAAGAGCTAAAGAGCTAAAGAGTTTAGACACAAAAAGAGCTAAAGAGTTTGGACACAAAAAGAGCTAAAGAGCTAAATAGTTTGGACACAAAAAGAGCTAAAGAGAAAAAAACAAATACGCGAAAGAACAGAAGAGCTAAAGAACAAAAGAGCAAAAGAACGCTAAATTTCAAAAAATAAAAACATAAAAAAATACAAAGAAGTAAAATCAAAAAATTTTAAAAACGTAAAATGATTCATAAAATAAAAATAATTAAAAAAACCAAAACATTCTAAAAGACTAAAAAGATACAAAAAGAAAAAAACAATTTAAAAAAATAAAAATTCCAAAATCTATTCATTCTAAAAATCTAAACATTCCAAAATATATTGGTTTTGGAAGTTAAATTTTCCCTTTCTTCCAGAGACCTTAAAGTAGGCTTAAGGGCCGCGCCCAGAAATTAGGGATGAATTTTCCCCCCGCATGAAAAATACCTAAAAAATGCCTTTAAATCAATGAAACGGGTGATTTTCCAGGCCTTTGGGCCCAAAAAACCAAGTTATTTTTGAAAAAAGAGCCGTGTTGCCCCAAAAAAAGCGAAAAACCCGAAAGCTCTTAAGAGAAGAAGCGCATGAGGCCAAGAGCCACCAGGCCAGTTAAGAGCCCCAAGAGATAGGGCGGAAGGGCGCCCCGGGAGAGGCTCGCGGCTATGCCCAGGAAGGGAATCAGCGGGGCGTAGGGGGCGAACTTTAAAGATGTTCCCCAGATTGTGCCCGGAAGGGTGATGGCAAAGAGACTGAGTACCAGATACATAAGGAGAGAGCCCAGGACCAGAAAGGCCAGGGAGGCCGTGAAGGTCTGGACTAAGCCTTGGAGGTTCGCGCGGAAAAAGGAGATCCCCTCCGGAGGAGGGCTTACCCCCTCCAGGGCCTGCTCCAGGCCATGGAGGGTGCGCTCCGCCTGGATTCTGTTGAGCTTGTCCACCAGGATGAAGGAGTAGCCTATGATGGGGACTAAGAGGAAGGCTATGGGCAGAAGGGCGTCTAAGGGGATCCCCCGGTGGGGAAAGAAGCTGAAGAGCTTGAGGGAGATGAGAGCCGCGCTTACGGCTATACCGGGGTTGGGGGTGTGGGTGCCTCCCACCGGCAGTGTCCAGAACCACAGAAGCTCTGACCAGAGGCCTAAAGAGAGGCCCTGGAGGGGAAGGCCAGCGAGATAGCCCACTATGGCGCCGGTGGGTAGAGGGCGCGAGACCATGGTCTGGGCGAAGGCCCGGCGGTCTAGATTGATGAGGGCCCCTGCCAACAAGGGAAGTATCAGGGCAAAGAGCACGGGAGGGCCTCATTCCCAGGCGTACTTGTCTGGAGAGTAGGGCTTGGAGTTGGAGTTGAGGCCGTCGAAGTAGATCTTTCCCACCTTCTGGTGGATCTCATTTAGGGCCTTAGACTCCCCCGGGCCCACGGAGAAGGCCGCGGTCAGGGATTTCTTCTGGGGGTCCTTGGAGGTGAAGTTCCCCAGATTAAGCGATGGGATGGAGTTTCCGTCCCTTATGACCTCAAGGGCGGTTTCTAGATCCTTAAATATAGCCAGATAGCGCTTTTTCTTTTCGTCGTTGTCCCTTAAGAAGGCCTTTAGCTCAGAGGCGCTAAGATAGGCCACCCCCTCTATGGGGTGGTCTCCGGACTGCACCGAGCTATTGAGGATGCACTGGAGAGTATGGTTCTCCCTCACCGTCGGATCCACCACGATTATCTGGTTCACCCTGAGGCTAGAGAGGGCCGGGGAGGCCATAATCTGCCCATGGATGAGCCTTTCGTCTATGCGGGCGAGGATGATTGGCATGTCTTTGGGGTCTTCACGTTCATGAATTTAGGGTTTTATGATAAAAAAAATAGGGCCCGGGCCCTGTTGGGGCCCGGGGGTGGATTTAAGCGAGAAAGCTTCTGAAAGAGAGGGTTTTTGCGTTCAAGGAGAGGGCTTCTTGCCCTTTTTGGATCTCTCCTCGTCCTTTCCCGCTGGTTCATTGAAAAGAGTGATCATGGCGCTTCCCACCCTAATCCCGGCTGTGGCGTACTTGGCGCATTCGCTGGCCAGTTCCACCAGGGAGAGATTGGGTTTTTGCCTGCGCCACTGGAAGGCGCGGATGAGCATGGCCAGGTTCACCCCGGAGAGCAGCTCCACCTTGTCCTTCTGGATGAAGGGCAGGCTTACGTTGCAGGCGGTGCCGCCGAAGAGGTCGGTTAGGATGAGCACCGGGTTACCCCCGGCGGAGGCGGTCTTCACGGCCTTCTCCACGAGGAGCATGTGATCGTCCGGGTGATCGCCTTCGCGGATTCCCACCGCCTGGCAGTTCTCCCGGCTCTTGAGGAGAAACTCCGCCACCTTCAAAAAGTTTTCCGCCAAGTCTTCATGGCAGACCAATACTACTTCAATCAATTTTAAACACCTGAAAAAAAGGTAATGTTATACCTAAAAATAAAAAGATGATGTTACGCTTAAAAAAAAGATGGTATTACACCTGAGGGAAAAAAAGATAAACATTAGAAAAGGCAAATAAGTTCCACATCTCCCTGCTATTAAACTCCATAAGCTTTTCACATAACAGCTCCGGGTTAATGATTCTACATAATGTCTCTGTGCCTCAGCACCATAGAACCCCTATAGGTGTTCTTGAGCTTCTCCCAGAGCTGGACGGCCATGGCCACACTCCGGTGCTGCCCGCCAGTGCAGCCCACGGCTATGGTCAGGTAGGATTTACCGGCCTTCTGGTAGAGGGGTAGGAGAAAGAAGATGAGGTCGAAGAGCTTCTCCAGGAACTTATGGGCCTCCGGAAAAGCCATTATATAGTCCTTCACCTCCTGGTCCCTCCCATCCAGGTGCCTGAACTTGTCCACATAGTAGGGGTTGGGAAGGAAGCGCACGTCTAAGATGAGATCCGCCTCCGGCGGTAGGCCGTTCTTGAAGCCAAATGAGAGCACCTCCACCGAGAGGCTACGCCTCCCCTCGGCGTTCACGAAACGCTTCAAGACCAGCTCCCTAAGTAAGGGCGCCGAGAGGTTGGAGGTGTCCACTATGAGGTCGGCCTCGGCCCTCAAAGGGGCCAGCCTGTCCCTCTCCAAGGCGATGGCCGTGGTGAGGCCCCCATCCGGGGCCAGGGGATGGGCTCGCCTGGTCTCAGAGAAGCGTTTCACCAGGATCTGGTCGTCCGCCTCCAAAAAGAGGAGCCTTATCTCATAGCCCATCTCCCGGGCCTCTTGGAAGACCTCACCGTGGTGCCGCTCCAAACCCGTCTCCCTGGCGTCCATGCCCACGGCCAGGCGGATGAAGTCACCGCTTTCCTTCCTCAGGGTAAGGAGCTTGGGGAGGAGCAGAACCGGCAGGTTGTCTATGGCCATGAAGCCGTGATCTTCTAGGCTCTTGAGGGCTGAGGACTTTCCCGAGCCTGAGAGTCCAGTAACCACTATGATCAAGCCCTCTTTGTTCTGTTCGCTCAAAAAAACCTCCCCCCTGAGGGCGTAGCTTAAGATATCTAGGGCCCCATATGCTCAATGGGCCTTGCCCATAAGCATATGGGCCTTGGAACACAAAAAAACCGCTAATGATAGAGAGCGCTTTCTCACTCTATCTATCTCTTTATCTATCTATCAGTCTATCAATGTATATATTTATTAGTCTATCTCTCTTTCTATCTGCCTTTCTGTCTATCTGCCTATCCGCCTCTTTATTTACATGAGCTTCCTAGTCTAGCTATTCATCCAAAACAAGCGGCCTAGTCCGCCTGGCGGTGGAAGTTCACGAGCTCGATGAGCCCGCCTCCGGCGTAGCGCAGGAGCTTCAAGGCCCCGTCCGTGTTGTCTATGTAGAGGTAGAAGGGGAGAGAGCCCCGGCTGAAGTTCTCCATGGCCGCCTCTGAGCTAAGGGTGGTGAGGGGCAGATCCAGGGTCTTGTGGGGGCTGGTGGGGATGGGTTCCAAGCTGTCGCGGTCCTCCCCGTTTCCGGAATCGCTTTTTGGGGTCGCGAAGGCGTCCGAGTCTTTGATGGAGGCGTTCTTGAGGTGTCCCTTGGCCTTTTCCCTGTGGCGCTTAATCTGCCTTTCCAGTTTGTCCACCACCATGTCCACTGAGGTGTACATGTCCTCTGACTCCTGCTCGGCCTTTATCTTGAGGCTGTTGGAGGTCAAGACCACCACGGTGCGGTGCCTGAATTTCTCCACGGTGAAGGTTATATCGGCATCGAGTACCGAGTCCAGGTATTTTTCCAGTTTTGACAGCTTGTCCAGACCGTAATCAGTGAGCAGCTGCGAGGGTTCCATGTGACGAAAGGTCACCTTGTGTTGCATAGATACCTCCACGGTGGTAAGGCCTTAGGCCTTTCTTTTTCCCTTTAAAGTGAGGGTTTTAAACGCGCTAACGCCTTTGGGGTGACTTTGGTGGATATTTGGACTATTTAGGCCTTTTAGGCTCCCTCAAGGGGGCCACTAGCCCCAAAACCGCAGCCAGCATGTGATTTATGGCGAGCGCAACTCTTATTTGATTCTAACAAAATAGGGCCCTAAAGAAAAGAGAGGAGAGGCGAGCGGGATTGAAGGCGAACCAATTACTATAATATCCTGCTCATCACCAGCCGTAAACCCAGCCGGGAAGCGGCCAAAAATTCGGAAATCTTGACAAAGTGCAAATCATGCTTTATATTATCCTAGTAGTGTGAAGCGCTTTACAGCCTTAAGTTGTGCCTAATGCAACTTAATACGCTACATCTAGGTGGCAAAAATGATTATATTCGATTTAATCTGCCACAACAATCACACCTTCGAAGGATGGTTCAAGGATCTCCCGGATCTCGAGGAACAGTTGGAGAAGAGCCTTATAACCTGCCCCGTCTGCGGGGATGCCAGAATAAGGCGCCTGCCCTCCACCTTCGGTATCGGCCGTTCCAAGACCCCACCGGCCCCCAGGCACTCCGAGAGCCCAGGCTCCATGGACACGGATCAGATGGAGGCCAAAAGGGCCGAGCTCATGGAACAGCTTTCGCACTTGAGCGACAAGCTCAAGGCGGATTTCGTGGACGTGGGCTCCCAGTTCACCTCCGAGGCCCTGAAGATGCACTATGGGGCATCCCCCAAGCGCAACATCAGGGGCATGTCCACCGAGCGCGAGGAAGAGCTCCTAAAAAATGAGGGCATCGATTTTTTCAAAGTCCCCATGCTTGTGCGGAAGAGTCCAGCGGCTTCCTGACAAAGGTGATTTTGTTGTAGCTTTCGATAGATGGAGGGTTTATGGAAGGCCTTTGGCCTACCATAAACCCTCTTTTCACAAGTTTTCACTTTAGAGCCCTTGCTAAACACCCCTTGCTAAACACCCCTTTCCCTCATGAATGCCCTGGGCCATAAGCTTAGAGAGGTCAAAATCGCCTTTGAAAATCTAAAGATTTAGGAAAAGCGAAGAGAGCGCCATCCTAAAAGATCCACAATGTACATCAAAGTAGCAAAAGCTAATACGCTTTTGAAACTTGATATCTCCAGATAATTACTTGACTTTTGCAAGTTCCTTAGATATTATAAAGCAAAGAGTTTCGCAAGCTTTGAAGCCTTTTCCAGAAGATTATCCATATATTTCAAGGGCGAAATAATAATTTTAAAATAATGTGCAAAAAATCATAAAAATTTGCAAAAATACTTCACAAATCTATAAAAAGTAAAAAAGGAAACATGCTTTGAATTTTAACAATTGACCTTGTTGGTCGATAAAAAAAATGGCGCGGATCAATTCTTAAACTTATATAAAATACTTTGCGCCACACACATAGGCATCTTGAAAATATCTCTTCTAGGCCGTAAAAGAGGGGTTAGAAAAAAGTCCTGAATGTGGAAAAAGGCGCCAAAGGCCCTCAAAAATCTAAGTGAGACCGGTACAAAACCTCTAGCTTTCTCTGGAAAAATAGGCACATGTGCATGTGAATTTTCCAAACATCTTTCATTACCCCATGGAGAGCTTAAAACCTTTCGCTTTCCAGGCTCTCCACAATATCTGCGAAGGCTTCCGCTTTTTCCCTAAGTTTAGGCATCTTGCAAAAAAACATTCCTCTCCATTTCAAGGCCTATTTTGATTTATGAATATTAACTGACTCAAAGAGGCGTTTTTAAGTTCAACTTTCTATGATGCCTTTTTAACGTGAATGTTTATTTTTAGGAAAGCTTTTTGTGAAGTATTTTTATTTGTGAAATTTCTTTTATCTGTTAATGTTTT
>JAITJT010000277.1 GCA_031278795.1 Deltaproteobacteria bacterium
TTAGGTCTCAGTCTTCTCTTGGGGCTCAGTCTTCTCCCGGGGCTCAGTCCTCTCCTGGGTCTCGGTCTTATCCTCGCCTTTTTTGGCGGCCTTGAGGAAGTGGTAGAAATAGAGAAAGCCTGAGTAGTAGGTGGTTATGAGGGCCACGTAGAGGATGACCGTCCCCACCCGATGGGTGTTAGCCCAGAGGAGCTGATAGTTGTAAAGCAGGCAAAAGAGGGCGATGTTCTGGGCCAGGGTCTTCTGCTTGCCCTGGGCCGAGGCGGCTATCACTAGCCCCCTCTCCACGGCCACGGCCCTGAGGCTGGTGACCGCTATCTCGCGGGCGATGATGAGAAAGGCCACCCAGGCCTCCACGCGCCCCAGGGGAATCAGCATGATGAGGGCCGAGGCCACCAGGAGCTTGTCGGCCATGGGGTCCAGGAAGCGGCCCAGGTTGGATTCATTTTTATAGCGCCTGGCCAGGTAGCCGTCCAGGAGATCCGAGAGAGCCGCCACCAGGTAGAAGAGCGATACCACCACGCAGATGCTTTTTCCGCCACCACAGAGGCGGAGTCCCAAAATGATCACGACCACGGCGGATATGCGGCCCAGAGTCAGAATGTTAGGTAGAGAGGGGTTTGAAAATATTCGTTGGAGTGTGGCCATGATTATATTGAGTTTTACCTGAGACAGTGTTAGTAGCTTAAGCGTCTCATTTATGGGTATTTTTGGTTTTTTGGCTAAGGGAAAGGGCGTTGAAGTGGGCGATGGGCTTGGCTTTGGGCCTTATGAGTCTTCTAAAGTGTTTGAAAATTTGTCTTGAGCCCTTGCGGCTCTAAAATGATTTTTGCGGATTTGGAGTTTATGAGGTGTTATAGAATTAAATTTTACAAAATAAGCCTAAAAAAATATAATTTTCTAATAAACAATCCTTATGATAATAAATAGAATTAGTTATTTTAGATTTACTCATAAGAAAATATTTTTTGGGGCTTTAAAGAGTCTGACCCGCTTACCTACATGTTACACTTTTTGGAAATAAATTGGCTAAAAATTTTTTTTCTAATGCCTGTTCCACTCCGGGAAGAGGGGAGCCATGATGGAGAGGTTCTTGAAGACGGTCTTCACGTAGTTTCTAGTTTCAGCGATGTCCGGAACCCGCATGACCTTGGCCACGCGCTCCGGGCCGCAGTTGTAGGCGGCTATGGCCAGCGTCAGGTTTCCGTTGAAGCGGTTGAGCATGAGCCGCAGGTAGCGGGACCCGCCCATGATGTTCTGCTGCGGGTCGAAGCTGTTCACCACCCCCATCTGGGCGGCGGTCCTGGGCATTAGCTGCATGAGGCCCCTGGCCCCGGCCCAGGACACGGCCTTGGGGTCAAAGGCCGACTCGGCCTTGATGATGGAGGCGATGAGGGCGGGATCCAGCATGTAGCGCTCGGAGGCGGCTAGGATATAGGGCATGATGCTGTCCAGGTTGAGCCTACGGAAGGGCGCCAGGCCCTTGGACACGGTTATCTCCACCTTCACCAGGCGGTAGCGGGGATCCACCGGGGCGTCCGTCATGTAGGTGACCCCGTTTTCATCCTTGAACATGTAGAAGGAGAGCTCCTCCACCACGACTTCCGGGTCTTTGGCTTTTTTCTTGGGAGTGGCTTTGGCTTTGGGCTGTGGAGGCGGAGGCGGTGGAGGTGGAGGGGCGAATAGCCCCGAGGCCTGGGCCTCGGGGCTAGAGCCCAGGGCATCTTCCGTGGGGAGGGGGCTATCCTCCCCTTCCGCGTTCTGGGAGCCGGGCTCCGGCTCCCAGTAGGGTCTTAGGTTCTGGGGCTTGGGCACCCAGTAGGGCTCCTCGCTCTCTTTGGGTTTTTCCCAATAGGGGAGGGTGCCCTCGTCCGTAAAGACCTGGCTCTCTGGGTCGTCTTCCTGGGAAGCTGGGTTTTCCTGGGCTTCCTGTGGGGCGAAACTAATTTGGGCCTCAAGCGGGAGAGAAAAAATAGCAAAAAAAGAGCACAGAATTAGGAGAACCAGGGTCAGCTGGAACTGGTTACCTGGACGCGCCATCTTTAGTTCGAGTTGCGCCGCAACCAGAGGTCGCGGTTCTCCTGGGAGCTGAAATAGTAGACCTTACCACCGGTTACCACCGTCACCGCCTTGCTTTTCTCAAAGTAGACCCCGCTGTGGGCGTCGGGCACCAGTTCGCTTTCCTCCGTGGGCTTGTTCTCGCCGCGTTTGGGCTTGGCTAGATCCTTCACTATCCAGATGATGAGGAGAAAGAGGACGCCTATGAGTAAAATACGGATCATATTCCTTCGCTCTGTTGTCTATGGGTCGTTAGCTAGCTTTGTGTTTAAGGCTTAAGTAGCTATAAAAAAAGTATTTCAGCTCTGCTTGATGGTCTTGGGGCCATTTTGGGGTAGTTTTTCCAGAAGGGCCGTGGGGTTTAGGCCCAGTTTGGGATGAATCCAATCGGGCGCCACCTCCTGGAGGGGTTCCAGCACAAAGGCCCTCTCCTGGAGCCTGGGGTGGGGGAGGCTGATGAGCTCGCTCTCCAGCTCAATGTCTCCTAAGAAAAGAAGATCGAGATCTATTAGCCTGGGCCCCCAGCGCTCGTAGCGGATCCTCCCCAGCTCGGATTCGATCCTCAGGAGCAGGTGAATGAGCTCCAAGGGGCTCATCTTGGTATTGTAGAGAACTACCTGGTTGTGGTACCAGTCCTGACCCGGAGGCCCACCCACGGGTTCCGTGAGCCAGAGGCTGGATCTTTTGACAAATTCCACCCTCCTGTCGCTTTTGATGAGGTCTTCGGCCATGAGTATGTTTTGTAGCGGGGAGTCCAGATTGGCGCCGAAGGCTATCGCCGCTGGTCTTGTCTGGCCTGGTGAGTAATGCATTAGGATCCTTGAGGTGTGTTGGAGTGTTGGAGTATTTGGACTATGTGCACGAAGCCCTATGTTTTTTGAACCTGTAAGCATCTTTTGGAAAAAAAACGCGTGTTAGGACCTCTGCCCTCTCCGGAGGCTACAGGTGAGGTTTTAATGTTTAGCTATGTTTTCAAAGTTCCAAGCCGCTGGAAAGACCAAAGCAGCTATAAAAGACCAAAGCAGCTGGAAAGACCAAAGCATAAGCGCCAGAAAATTAAATCTCACAAAATATGAATCATAAAAGCGTCGCGAAGGAATCGCCAAACTTTAACACTTAATCGCTAAACTCTTTTTTGGAAATCATGAAAGCTTTAGACATAAGTGTCATAAGTTTTTTTAGGTTTACGCGCTAAAAATATCGAGTTAATGCATGAAAGGTAGGATAATTAAATACATAAAACCTCGCGTCCTCCATATATTATCATCGCTTGGGAATCATGAATGTTTCAAATGATAAAAAAAATATAAGCGAAAGCGAAATCACTAAATGGAGAGCCGTAGACGACTAATAAAAACGCACTTGGGTTGATACCAATGAAGAGGGAAAAGCGGCTCTTATAAAAGAGCGCAAATATGTGAGTCTTCCCTCCAGGTTCAATTGTGGAGAGTTTAAAAAAGTTTGTCCATGGATAGTATAGCAAAAGTAAGGCTAAAATTTAAGAGGAAAGCTTGGATTGCGCGATTCGCCTCTCGCGGTCTTGTTTTTCGGATTTGGTGGAAAACCTGGGGCATCTGTCTAACTTTTCGGCGGATTTGGAAAGCGTGCCTAACAAAGATTGAGAGCCTGACGGAGATGCCCTGGAAGCTTCCACAAAAACCCCTAGTACAACAGGATACCTGCGTAACCCACCGAGATGGAGTCATCGGCCGAGATGTCCGAGCTGGCGTAGTAGTCCAGGAGCCGGGAGCTGGCCCCAATCTCCTGGGCCAGGCTGGTTACCGCGGCCACCGCCCCGGCCGAGCAGGCCGAGTGCTGGCGCCTG
>JAITJT010000278.1 GCA_031278795.1 Deltaproteobacteria bacterium
TCAACGATTGTTTCACTCTCAGGGAGCGTTACTCTAAAGTTTTGGCAATTGGGGAATTCATCCGCGTTATCAACTTGAACATCGATTTTTAACTTGATGTTTTTGCCGCGCATATGGAGTGGAACAAGAACCTTCACCTTAATTTGATTTTTCCAGGCATAAGAAGAGTATTCTTTAACACCAACATAAGCCACCGCTCCTATTTTGTTAAGTTCATCAAGATCATAGGTGAACATCTTTTCATCTTTTACCAATGTATAATATGAATTATAGATGCCCACATACTCCTTGTCCGAGTAAAGAACGGTATTTTCGTCAAAAACTTTAAAATAATCGTTGTTTCTTTTAAAAAAATACATACCATGCGGCAGATAAATTTTTTTATTTGTGGGAAACGTGATTATAGCAGCAGCCATGGTTTTAGGGCCAGTGACGTAATCAATAATGATAGTTGATTTATCTTGATTTAGTTTGTTGATTTCAGAAAGCATTATAATCAATGGAGTCAGGGATTTGAGGTGCGTATTTATGCCAATTTTTCCATAGAAGGGTGATTTTATTGCGAGAATCGGAAAAAATATCATAATTCCCACAACGATTGAGCTAATTATAGCAAATAAGCATTGGTTTCCACGGACAAATCTGTACAAGGTTGAAAACAACAAGGCTGATGCTACAAAGGAAAGTGGTAGGATAGAGTAGGCAGCGTATTTCCAGACAAGGTACATTTGACCTTTGATAAAGAAATATAAAATATAAACAATGCAACATGTGATCAGTAAAATTGTCAAGGCAATTATTTTTTTCTTATTAATTGCTGACAAAAGAGAGTTATTTTTGGAAGTGACATACAGGGCTAAAAGTATTATGGCTAGAAAATAAAAAGCGTATGAAATGAAGGAAGAATTTGTTTGCATGAGCGCCAAGTCATTGTTAAAAAGAGGAATACCGGAAAAAAATGTTGGATCGATCAACTCAAGTGGAAAGCCTTCTTGTTGTCTTGAAGCGCTAATTGTTCTAAGAAATATGAAAGCGGCTGTTTGTGGTAAAATTACACAAGCAGCTACCACAGGAAGAATGATTTTGATAAAAGATACTTTGATGGCATTTGAGAAATATCTCACGATATTTTTATAATTATCGATATTATTTAATAAAGTAACAAGTATCATGGTAAAAAAGACCATCGAAGTGAAAACGATGAAGACGGCTTGGTAACACACGAATAGATAAAGAACGGGGAAGAAAATATTTACAAAATAATCTTTCACTGTTGCGTTTGAATCAATTGAAAATACGACTGTGAGGCAAGTTAAGAATCCTAGCAAACCAACAAGATGTCCAACGAAACCGTAAAGCGTCAATAGATTGAAAAAATTGCCACAAACAAGCCCCAAGGTTAAAAGAATAGCCATAACTAAGGGAAGGCTGAATGCGGACCTGATAATTTTATATACGCATATTCCTATCCAAGATAGAAGTGAAACTAGGAAATAGGGTATTGCCATATACGTAAGCGTGCCTTTAGCGGAAGAAAAAAATCCAAAGAAAATGGAAGTACCGTATGAATCCAATGCCCAGTAAAAAATATTTGTCCCAGCGGTACTATTCGAGTCGAAGGAACCTCTCCAAAAGTCTGCTAACCCTATCCAGAAATAGTAATCAATATTCACGCTTAACCATGGTTCCATCGCGCGTGATGGCCATATCAGGGCAAGATATGCAGAAAAGGATAGGCAAGTAATAGCCCCTATCATGATTGATATATGGCGTTCTAATAAATAATGGATAATATCTGTCTTTTCTCGTTTGGATTTGACAGTTCTCATGATGAAAAGAATCATTTCCGCAAGGAATCCCATAATACCTAAAATAAAAATACATGAATAAAATAAATCAAATTTAACGGTTAAATAGTACAGGTATCTAAAGATTACACACATCGAGGCTACTGAGGCAACCAAAGGAAGAGGGTCTCCATAGCCTATATTGTTTTTAACTCCGAAAAGCTTCAAGATAAGCCGTCCCCAAAAACACAAAGATAGGGTAACCAACAAGAAAAAAGCGGCCGATCCTAGAGTCGTTAGGATTAATTGAATTGCCATATAAGAGCTGACCTCATGCATTTAATATAGTGAAAGAGAAAGACTTGGAATTGAGTGAGAAAAAGTAGGAAATAATGTTATCACGAAGGACAACTAATAAGAGTAAAAAGTTAGAAAATTCATAGTAATTTCAACTGAATTTTGATTATACAATAGATTAGGAAAATAATCAAAAAATAATTTTATAAACTGAGATTAATATTTTAAGCTAATTTTTAGTATGAGGATTTATCTGTTTAGCGTTGTGACATGAAAAATGGTTAACATCTGTAGCATGTTGCGGAACGTTGATAATAAAAAAAATTATGACTATAAAAAATTAAAAATATTCGTTATGAAGATATTTAATAAATAGTAGGGTACATGAGAAAAAAATAGTTAACGAGATAACGTTGTTTCCTAATTGATATGTTTTGCGAAATATCAGGCGGGTAAATAAATAGACTGTTGTCAATTTTTTTTGTGAATTGGAGAAATCAATATTTGAGCCTGTATATCTAAAGTTGATGGTACGCAAGAAATATTTATTTTTTATGTGTAAGTCTTATTATCCTTTCTTGAGAAACGATAAATGAAGCCAGGACAGAGAATTATGTTTGTTCCTGCATGTTTTCAGGTAAAATTTATTAAGTATCTTATGTGAGAAAGGATAAATCGGAATTGATTTCGTATGTCTTGATGCTATACAAAATTAGCTCAAACATTTTTATATATAAATTCATGAGCTTACGTGATCATATTTTTTATTATAAGTCAAGGATTAGACAATATAAATTTAACTTTTAATAAAAATAAAAAAAATGCTGAAACAAAAAAAATGAGCGCAATGACGTATTATTTTTATATTCTGAAATTGTAAATCCGTTGACAGCTGAAGTTTTTACAGATAAACTTAATTCATAAAGGGGAATATAATTCTTATATGAGAATTATATTAATAATTAGTCTGATGGTGATATATGATTGAGCGTGTCAATAAGCGAGTATGGATCAATTGCCAAAAGGATTAGATAGATGAAAAGTAAGTTCTTGTCGCCGGCTGTATCAATTTTTGATAAGAAGGGAAGACCAGACAGAGAGGAAAATCTGCGTCTCTATGAGCATTTGAAAAATGGAGGAATCTCGGGGATTGTGATCATGGGGAGTACGGGTGAATTTTACAGCCTCAGTATGAAGGAATGTAAAACCATGATTGATATCGCGTCAGGTTTTCCTAAAGGTAGCATGGAGATTTTTGCGGGAACGAGCAGAATGAAAGTAGATGAAAGTATCGAACTTTCCAATTACGCTTACGAAAAAGGCCTGGATGGCGTGATGATCATCAGCCCCTACTATGCTCCCTTGACCCAGGATAATATTTTTGACTTATACAGCTCAATTGCGTCCGAAACCAAGGCTCGGATTTTCATATACAACTATCCAGCGAGGACGGCCTATTCGGTAGATCCTGGGACCGTTTTGAAACTTGCGGAGAAATTCGAAAATATAAAAGGAGTAAAAGACACCATTTTGGAGATGGGGCACACCTCTGATCTAATTAAAGAGGTGAAAAGTCGTATTCCGGATTTTGAGATTTATAGCGGCTATGATAACAATTTCGCCCACAATATACTTTCAGGTGGAAATGGCTGTATCGGTGCGCTTTCAAATATAGCCCCAGGGTGTTTCGCGAATTGGATGAGTGCCATAGACTCTGGCGATTTAAAAGGAGTAGCGGCTTATCAGCGCGATGTTGACAAAATGATGGATGTCTACAATATTGGTGCCTCTTTTATCCCGGTAATCAAAAAAGCTCTGTATCTCATGGGAATCATCAACTCAGAGGTCTCCATGGAGCCAATTAGGCCGGCTAACGAGGAAATGGCTGAGAAAGTGAACGCCATCTTAACAAAGATGGGATTGAAGACGGTTGTAGAGAGACATGCCACGGAGTGAATTGAAGTATGTCGGATGAAACGAGTAAAAAAGTTGAGCGCGTTGATGCTCATCAGCATTTTTGGGTCTACTCCAAGGAAGAGTACGGTTGGATGGACTCTTCCATGGGCGTCTTGATGAGAGATTATTTACCTGATAATCTCCTACCTATTTTAGAAGAGTATAAAATTGACGGCTCTATTGCGGTTCAGGCGCGTCCGAGTTTGGAGGAGAACGAGTTTTTATTGAAACTTTCACAAATGAACCCCAAAATCCTTGGGATAGTTGGTTGGCTGGACTTTTGTGGTAGCGGCCTTGAAGAAAAGCTTGAGAGATATAACTCATATCAGGTGATCAAGGGTTATAGGGCCATGGTTCAAGATATGCCCAAGCCCTCTAAGTTCTTGAAAAGTGAGCCATTCAATAAGGGGGTGGCCATCCTTCAAAACACGGGGAAACTCTATGAGCTTCTGATTAAGGAAAATGACTTGCCAGCCGCCGTCTCCTTTTGTCAAAGGCACGATCGAGCGGCTATTGTTTTATGTCACATGGGGAAACCAATTGTTCCAAAAGGTGACATGTGCTTCTGGGAAGAACATCTCAAAGAGCTGGCGGCGCTTTCCCATGTGTCAGTTAAAATTTCAGGAATCGTGACCGAGGCCTATTGGGGTAAGTGGACAAAAGCGCAGCTGGTTCCGTACTTGGTGATGGCTTTGGAGGCTTTTGGGCCAGAGAGAGTTTTGTTCGGTTCGGACTGGCCAGTGTGCCTCTTGTCCGCGAGTGTCAAGGATGTGTATTCGCTGGCGTGTGAAGCCACGAATATTTTTTCCGATCATGAAAAGGAGTTGTTCTGGGGCAAAAATGCCGTAAGGATCTACAAACTATAGTTTTAAAATCCTTGATATATTTGGCATTTTGTTTGTATTTTATCATATAAAATTTTATTGTTTTGTTTGAAACAATGCGGTCGTATGCGCGACTAAAGGGTTAAAACTTTGTCTGTTAAATAGAATTGCCTACTTATTACGTGTCAATTTTTTTTTCGTATTGAGATTTGATATATATCAATCTTATATGCGACATAGGTTATTTGCGCTTTGCACTTTTAAACATTAATTGGTGTGCCATGGAATATCAAGCTCATTAAATTATCTACATTCAATGATGATCGCAAGAATTCCATGCCTTAACAATCTCAGAGGGGAACCATGGATTTACAACTGCAAAACAAGGTCTTTATTGTAACCGGTGGAGGCTCGGGCATTGGAGGCGGCATTTCCCTGGCGTTAGCCAGAGAAGGGGCCGTTCCGGCAATATTTGGGAGAAGCGATCTAAAAAAAGATTTCACAGATGAGCTCTCGGCCATCACCTCCAAAAGCCACTTTTTTAAAGCTGATTTGACAAACGAGGAGCTGTGCAAGAAAGGTATCCTCGAAGTTATTGAAAAATTTGGAACAATCCACGGACTGGTCAACTGCGCCGGGGCAAATGACGGTGTTAGCTTGGAAGCGGGCGTGGATGCTTTCCGTAAATCGCTTGAGAACAACCTCGTCCACTACTACACCATGGCCCATTACGCTCTTTCTGAACTTAAGAAGAACAAGGGCTCCATCGTGAACGTTAGCTCCAAGACCGCACTCACTGGCCAGGGCAACACGAGCGGCTACACGGCGGCCAAGGGGGCTGAGCTCTCACTCACCAGGGAATGGGCCGCGACCTATCTGGCCGACGGAGTACGCGTTAACGCCGTGATACCGGCCGAGGTGTGGACGCCCCTCTACGAGCGCTGGATAAACACCTTTCCCTCGCCAGAGGAGAAGCTTAGGACCATCACCAAAAACATTCCCCTGGGGCGTAGGATGACGACCGTGGAGGAGATTGCCGACATGGTGGTGTTTTTATTGTCTCCGCGATCATCTCACACCACGGGCCAGTGGATCGTGGTGGACGGCGGCTACACCCACCTGGACAGGGCGGTGACGGCATGAAAGACATCAAAAGATACTGCCAGGCCCTGGATTTGGTGGACGATCCAGCGCTTATAAGTGAATACGAGACCATGCACAAGCATATTTGGCCAGAAGTGGCCGCGAACATTAGGGCCTCTGGCGTAGTTGACATGCAGATCTACCGTGTGGGCAACCGTCTCTTCATGATCATGGACGTGGACTCATCTTTCAGCTTTGAAAAGGCGGATAAGCTCAATAAGTCCAACCGGAGGGTTCAGGAGTGGGAAGAGCTTATGTGGAAGTTCCAGCTTCCGACACCCTGGACGCCATCGGGCGAGAAGTGGATCCTCATGGAGCAGATATTCTCACTCTCCGATCAGCCCGGATCAAATAACTGATTCTTAAAATTTTATCTCGTCCGGGCTCAGAATGATTCATTCCCGGAGAAAAGGAGAAAATGTGAAAGTTAAGATTACCAGCCCAGAGTTCAAAAAAGCCCTGGCGCTCATCACCGTGCTGTTTTTCATGTGGGGCCTTTCCTATGGGCTTGTGGACGTGCTGAATAAGCACTTTCAAGAGGTGTTGGGCGTCACCAAGGCTCAGTCAGGCCTCATTCAGTTTGCCTATTTTGGGGCCTATTTCGTGGTGGCCATCCCGGCGGGTCTCTTTATGAACCGTTTCGGATATAAAGCGGGCATAATAATGGGGCTATTATTCTTCGCATCAGGCGCCTTCTTAACCATTCCGGCGGCCGGGGCCAAGAGCTTCCACTTTTTCCTCTTCTCCTTTTTCATCCTGGCCATGGGCCTGGGAACCCTGGAGACGGCTGCCAACCCCTATGCGACTGTCTTAGGACCCAAGGAGAGTTCGGCTACCAGGCTTAACCTGGCCCAGTGCTTCAACGGCCTGGGTCAGTTCATAGGCCCCATCATTGGCGGCCTAATGTTCTTCTCAGTCGCAGCCTCGGACGCAGCTAGCCCCAGCGCCCTCGCCTCGGTCAAGACCACTTACGTGGGCATAGGCATCTTGGTTCTAATAATTGCCCTATTGTTCGCGAAAACTAAGCTTCCGGATATCCGTGAAAAAAGCGGGGAGTCTGCCGAAGGTGGCGCTTCCCTCCTAGGGCACAAGGAGTTCCTCTACGGAGTCATGGCCCTCTTTTTCTACGTAGCAGCCCAGGTGGGCCTGGGCGCCTTCTTCATCAACCTGACCGTTGAGTGCCTGCCTGGCGCAACCTCTAAGATGGCGGCATTCCTGCTCTCTATTGGCATGATCTGCTTTTTGGGCGGAAGGTTTGTGGGGACGGCTCTACTTACCAAGATTGCCCCGCAAAAGGCCGTGTTAATCTACGGTTCAGCATGCGCGGTCTTAAGCGCAGTGGTTATCCTGGCCATACCCTACGTATCGGTGGTGGCGCTTATTGCGGCCTTCTTCTTCATGTCCATCATGTTCCCCACAATCTTCGCCCTTGCCGTGCGGCACCTTGGCTCCAAAACCAAGATAGGCTCTTCTTGCCTCATCATGGCCATCGTCGGTGGAGCCCTCATGCCCACCGCCATGGGGCGGGTGGCAGATATCAGCCACATCTCGTTGGCCTTCTCGCTTCCCTTGGTCTGCTTCCTAATTGCCGCGTCTTACGGCCTCTTCTACAACAGGCTCTGCCGCAATAAGGCAGTCCTCATGTCTAGGGACAGCAGCTAATGCATTAGATTCTCCTTTCGAAAACCTTTGAGATTGGGCGCTTATTTAGCGCCCAATCTCAATCATCCCACAAAAAAGCTTAAGAGATATAGATATAGCGAGGTACTACAGTGAGAAAAGCTCTGAAAATTCACCCTGCCGACAATTTAGCGGCGGCGCTTGTAGACCTCTCTAAAGACGAGGTGGTGCGGCTGGATGGTTTGGAGATAACTCTAAAGACAGACGTTCCGGCCAAGCATAAGTTCACCCTGGAGGACGTGGAGGCCGGAGGTGTCACTATCATGTATGGGACTCTCGTGGGGAAGGCAACGTGTAGTATCCCCAAGGGGGCAAGGGTAACCACCGAAAACCTCAAGCACCATGCGGCGGAAATTACGGTAGGCCACTCCGGTGGCTACCTTTGGGAGCCGCCGGATGTGTCATCCTGGAAGGGGCGATCTTTTAAAGGCTATCTCAGGGAGGATGGCCGGGTGGGGACATCTAACTTCTGGTTGGTCATGCCTTTGGTCTTCTGTGAAAACCGCAACGTCATGATGCTAGCTAATGCCCTCTCGGATGCCTTTGGTTTTTCTGATTTCTCTCTTTCTGACTACGCGAGGGAGCTCATGGGTAAGGTTTCCCAAAATGAAGGAGGTGGCGCTCCAAGCGGCCTGGACGGTGTCAGGCAGATTCAGGTGACAGGTGGCTGCGGAGGCGCTGAATCAGATGCCCAGGCCTTGGGAAGGCTATTGGCCGCTTACGCAGATCACCCAAACGTCTGCGGGATAACAGTGTTCTCTTTAGGCTGTGAAAAGCTTCAGCCTGAGATGTTCAGGAACTCAATTTTTGAGCGTAATCCCAATTTTTCCAAGCCGGCTCTTTATTTGAGGCAACAGGACTGGAAAAGCTCAACGGAAATGATGAAGGTAGCTTTGAAGGAAAGCCTCAATTTGATAAAAAGCCTAGGAGACGCTAAGAGGACGGACGTTCCACTCTCTAAGCTTAAGATTGGCGTCAAATGCGGTGGTTCTGACGGGTTCTCAGGTATTTCCGCGAATCCTGTAATCGGCGTGGTGTCGGACATGGTCGTGGCCCTGGGGGGAGCCTCGCTTATGGCGGAGTTTCCTGAATTGTGCGGAGCGGAAGGAATGATTACGAGGAGAGCGGTCTCTGAGAAAGTAAGTTCCAGGTTTCTGGGGCTGATGAGAGACTATGAGGATGCAGCTAATTTCCACAAGACGAGCATAGCGGACAATCCCAGCTGGGGAAACATCCAAGATGGGCTTATAACCGATGCCATAAAGTCGGCCGGTGCCGCCCAGAAAGGCGGCACGGCCCCGGTCTCTGAGGTTTTGGACTACACCGAGCCAATGCCGGAAACTGGCTTTTCCTTGGCCTGCACCCCGGGAAATGACGTCCTGGCAGTCACGGGCATGGTCGCGGCCGGCTGCAACCTGGTTCTTTTTTCTACCGGCCTGGGAACTCCCACTGGAAACCCCATCGTTCCTGTCTTGAAGATAGCCACCAACACGGAGATGGCTGAAAGACTTGAAGATCTAATTGATTTCGACTGTGGCCCGGTTATAATGGGGGCTCATGTGCACCAAAACGCTGAAGCGCTTATGGAAAAGGTCATATTAGCCGCGAGCGGCGAGTACATTGTCAAGGCGGAGAGGCTGGGGCAACATGATTTCATGCTCTGGAAACGCTCGGTGGATCTCTGAAAATGAGGCTTTGTAAGTTAGATCTTTTCAAACATGCATTTTTTACAAACAGTTTAGGTATTCACGTAAAAATTATCGCATAAATAGTAATAATCCTAGGCTCTATTAGCGGCAGTAATGTTTTTACGTCTATGAAGCGCTTTTGGACGCAGAGACATGATTCTAGCGCTGGAGCTATGGCTAAGATCTAGAATGTAAGGTGAGGAAAGGTGTAATCAGTGTAATCTGAAGCCGTAGTAAAGAGAGGTTTGGCGCGATGAGGTGTTCAAGATATATTTTATGCCTATCTTTTTCCAGTTGCAAAGAGGAAGACTAAGGAGGGGTTAAAATTCGCTGCTTAGGACAAGTTAGCCCACCAGTTCTTCATCTTAGCTACGGTTTTCGGTTGGGCGTTAAGCTTACCCTTCAAGGTTTCCCAGCGCCTGACGCAGGCCTGGCTGATGCCGATACCATTGGCGATCTCGTCGGTGGTCATGCAGCAGTATTTCCTGAGCTTGATGAAATCCTCTGCCGTTATCTCGTCAAAGTCCGGCTTAAGCCCTGAGCCTTTGACTGATAAGGTCATGCTCTGCTTATCCGCGCTTATGCTGTTTATGACCTTTTGCAACTCCTCATCCTGGATGCGGCCATCCTCGCTCTTGTTTTCCTTCTTTTCGGCGTTGGCATCTTCGAGTTTTTTGCCTTTTGGGCTTTTGGTAGGTGGCGAGGCCTTCTGGCTCTTAGCGGTTTTCACGGCCTTTGCGGTCTTGGAAGAGGTGGGCTTATTCTCGGGCTTGTCCGTCTCGATTACGACACCGAAGATGCTGGAGAGGTCTCCTTCCAGGGCGTGTTCCTTTTTGGTTTGGGTTTCCTCGGTGAAGCGCTTGGCAGTTGCTTCGAAGAGCTCCAGCGGGTTAACGCGCCTTAAGAGAAACAAAAGCTCCGGGGACTTATCCAGGCGGTTGCCGATGCCGTAGAACACGGCGGAGATGTGCTTGCATAATTTGGCCCAGTCCGGGCAGGAGCACTTGAACGAGATTTCCGATTCCAGGGGGAACATCCCGTGCGTGGGGTCGCAGACCACCTTCATGACCTCGTGGGAGAACCTACCCATGAGGAGATCCACCATTGTGGCTATCTGGCCCTGGCACTTCAACTTGATATCCTCCCATTTGGAGATGGGCAGGGGTTTAACATCCATCTCTATTTTGTAGTAATCGCCTCCCGCGACGGTTGCTACTACCCTTCCTGGCTCTATGTTCAAGTCGACGATTGAGCCGTTGCGGGCGTAGGTGCGGCCCCTGGGGATGCGGTTCGCATAGTCGGCCATACTTTCGAAATGGGAACACCACTGCTCTCCCCAGAAGGTTTTGGCGATAGACCTTCCCACGATTGTCACGGGCTGGGCATCGGGATGGCTTTTATGATATTTGTCTTTACTGACCTTGGTCCGTGCCGGAAAGTAGTTTGAATACCTGTTAAATCTGGAATATCTGAAAGACATTTTAATTTTTTCTCCTCACGAGTTTTAAGTTTAAAAAGTGTTCAGTTTTCTGTGGCGCATTGGCGCTGTTTATTATAGATAGCTTTTACAAATTGTTTGATGTATAAAGTGTTAATAGTTTCACAGATTGTTTAGCTAGTACTTGTACACGACAATTTTACATTAGTGCTCTGTCAATATCAAGGCTCACCAACTCTAGGAGAGTCTGGTTGTCCATTTTGCATAGGTCTATTTCTGTGTCCTTGTCCTGGCTGAGGATGTCAGAGGCGAGCTCCCTCTTGTCGCGGAGCATGATATCCAAGCGTTCCTCAATGGTTCCCATGGTCACGCTCTTGTGAACCAGGACATTCTTTTTCTGGCCTATGCGGTAGGCCCGGTCGGTGGCCTGATCCTCCACGGCCGGGTTCCACCAGCGGTCGAAGTGGATGACCTGGCCGGCAGCGGTCAGGTTTAGGCCCGTGCCTCCGGCCCTTAAGGACAGTATGAAGAAAGGCGGGCCGTCTTCTCTCTGGAAGGCCGCGACCAGTTTTTTACGCTCGGAAACCGGTGTGCCTCCGTGGAGCACAAGTCCCTGGGCTCCAAAGACGCTTGAGAGGTGCCGGAAGAGGGGGTCGATGATTTCCCTGAACTGGGTGAAGACGAGAGTTCTCTCCTGACGCTCGGCCATCTCTTGGCAGAGCTCCTTCAACCTTATAAATTTTCCACTTTTTTGGTAGTCCCAGTCATAATCCCCATTGAACTGGGCCGGATGGTTGATGAGCTGTTTTAGGCCCATAAGAATCTTGAAAATCAGGTTTCGGCGCTTTCCGTTGCTGGGAGAGTCCTCCATGTCATCGAGCCCTTCCTCTAACTTATGTACCTCGGATGCGTATAGTTTGGCCTGAACCGCAGTCAGGTTGCAGTAGAAGGTCGTCTCAGTCTTGTCGGGAAGCTCGCTAATGATGCGGCGGTCGGTCTTGAGACGCCTCAGCAGGTAAGGTGAGACCAGGCGCCTCAGGGGGGCGTAGTGATCACCTTCTTCACTTTCCAGGCGGGAGACGACGGACTGGAATTTTTTGAGGGAGCCCAGGAGCCCCGGGTTCAAAAAGTCGAATATTGACCACATGTCAGTCAAGCGGTTCTCTATGGGAGTTCCTGTAAGAGCAATCCTTGTGGCGGACTGGATTTTTTTAACCGCCCGGCTCTGGGCCGTGTTGGGGTTTTTAATGGCCTGCGCTTCGTCCAGGATGATGAGTGGCCACTGGGTCTTTTCAAAAAAGGCGAGATTTTTGGAGACCATCCCGTAGCTGGCCACCACCAAGTCGCAGTCCTTAAGAAGGCTCTGGGGATTTTTCTGCCACTTGGCCATTTTCTCCTTGGATGATTCCGAGGGGTGGAAAATTTTAAGATTCAAAGACGGGGTGAACTTCTCGGCTTCGGCTTTCCAGTTGGCCATGAGGCTGGCCGGGCATATGAGAAGGGCGGAGTCTTGGGAAGGATTTTTCTTCTTTTCCAAGAGCAGAAGGGCCAAAACCTGAATGGTTTTACCTAGCCCCATGTCATCGGCTAAGCAGGCTCCAAGCCCCAAGTCCCTAAGGAGCTTAAGCCAGGCCAAGCCCTTTTTCTGGTAGGGCCTGAGGTCAGCCTTAAGATTGGCTGGTGGGGCAGCCGCCTCTGGATCCTTAAGCTGTTTAAGTATTTCGGCCAAACTATCGCCTGGAAGGGCCACCATCCAAGGGCTGGGTTCTGGTAGATTCTCTTTTTCTGCTTCCGGTCCAGGAATACCGGATAACATACGCATGGCTTGTATAAAGGTCAAGCCTGAAGCCTGACTTGCTTCCTTGGCCCTGAGCCAGTTGTCCAGGGCTTCGGTCAGTTTTTCCTTGTCAACCTCCAGCCACCTGCCCTTGAAAAAAATTAGACCGCCTTCGGCTCCTTTGTTCAAAATGCGTAGGATTTCCTGGACTTCCTCGTCTGTGAGATTGTTGCCATCGATGGAGAGGCCCACGTTCCAGTCGAGGATAGTTTTTAAACCCATATAGGATGTTTTTCTCTCTCCCACGGTCACGGACACCTTGACCCGGGGCATTTTCCTCCACCAGTCTGGGATTAGGACCATGAGACCGCTTTCCGCCAGAACAGGCTGGTCAAGTAAAAACTGGTGAGCTTCAGCGATGGTTAAGGTCGTGGGCTCGAAATTAGGGTTATTCTCGTATAGATCCGCGACCCACTTGAGCTTCTCAGCGGCGGCACTCACCGGAGTTAAAAGGTTCACGAGGGCCGATCTGTTGTTCTCCTCATAGTACTTTTGCACGGCTTTCTTGAGTAGTATGTGACTATCGCGCCCTCCTACCGTGAGGGAGGTGACATACGTGGCTAAGAAGGCAAAGGGGCGTAAGGGATCGGCTTTATTCTCGGCTAGGTGGAAGACGACTCTTCCCACTCTCCGCCACTTAGGGGCGCGCTCCGCGAGAAAGTCGCTCACGGTGCCTTTGACCTGCGACTCGGTCCAGCTCACCAGGTGTCTCCAGATAGTCTCCAGGCTCTGGGGGGAGAGGTACTCCCCTCCAGACATGGGAGGAGCCCCCAGTGAGAGCTCTTCCAGTTGGGACAAAGGGGGTGGAGCCATGTCTGAGGGCTTTAAGTCCACTGGTAGCCTGCAGAGGGCTGCCACAAAAAGCTCAGAAAAGGTACGAAAGAAGCGAACCACCGGGAGCTCGGACTGAACCCTTTGAGCGCCTAGGTTGAACAAGAGCTCCCTCCAGTCTCCTTCGAGTCCGGTGAAGACCAGCGCTCCCGTTGGAGTCAACTGTATATTGTCTATTTTATCAGAAATTCTCATTTTGGGTTTTGGGTACTTTTTTCTCGTTTGAATGTTGTATTCTCTAAATTTTTCCATATTATAGAGCATTTTTTCAAAAAGTCTATAAATTTTTGAGGGAATTTATGTTAAAAGGTGTTTTTTTGTAGTTACAAGGAGCATTTCTTTGCTGTATAATGCTCTTGAACCAGGTGATTGGTTTTCTTCTGTTTTTTCATTTATCACGATTTTCCATTTGTCTGTGTTAAACTTCCGGGATTCTTTCTACGGAGATGTATGCCCGGCTTAAAGTGGAGTATGATAGGTGTTTTTGCTGATTTTTATTTTATGGGACTAAAAGTGGGTAGTGCATTGTTTTTCAGATGATAATAGATACTTGATTTTAGGACCTTGTGTTCTAGCACAGGTGATATTAGACTTGATAGGATGTAATAGGATGTAATAGTTTTCTTAAAAGATAATTTTGTAAGAATAAAAATCTAAGTTTTTTTATGTCAATTAAAGTGATGGAAAAGATGGAATGAATTTAATTTCATTTGCTCGCATGATTAAAATTAATCTTAATTGTGGATTGGCTGCTATTTTTACTCTTAATTATGATTCCGACAGGAAATAGTTGATACTTCGACAACTAATATTGCCAAGATTTAAAAAACAAAGAGAGATATATCTATAATTGTCCCTGTGATGAAAAAAATTGTTGTGTTGAATTGGGAGTGAATATTTGTTATAAAGCTGAACCAATTTAAATGCAGGGAACGTGGTATCAAGATTGTCATGAATTATGGAGGGTGTCGGGTTACTTGCTAAGATGTTGTAGTAGGAATTGTGAATTAAGGAAAGCTGTGATTGAAACAAAATCGTATTGAATTGTGTGACTTTTATAGGATGCTAGATATTATTGTAGCATTATTTGCTTTCCCGTTACAAAATCAAAACCTCATGCAAAAAGGTCAGTAAGATGAATGATACTAAATTAGAAAATAGTTTAAAAATAGTTTTATTTATGTTTTTCTTTATTGGATTTCTTTTTTTTATTTATTTCATTTCTATGCTAAGATATGGATTTGAATTTACTGATGAGGGTTTTCATTTGACGACAATGCAGTATCCTGATGAGGATCCATCATTGTTCATTCTAACGGGATTTCTTTATCATCCTCTATATATTTTGTTGAATGGAAACGTATTTTTGTTGCGAGCTATTAATTTTATTTTATTTATATGTATTAACACAAATCTTTGTAGATTATTTATTTTAAAAGTTACCCCAAAAAATGCTCCGCCATTCAACAAAATTCAACTGTGGTTTTGTTCTTTCCTACTGTCTTGTGGCTCGCTTTGTTACCTTATTGCTTATCTACCCTCTCCAAACTATAATATTTTGAATTTTATGTCCATAAGCATCGTTGGAACAGGCGTGTTATTAATTTGTGATGGTAATAATGTAATAAATGCTAAATATTATGTTTGGGGTTGGATTATATGTGCCATTGGTGTTTATCTGTCATTTATGGCCAGGCCGTATACCTGTGTGGCCTTGATATTTTTGGTCATTATTTGGTCAATAGCAAGTTCTAATTTTTCAATTAAAGGACTTTTAACTGCAGCTACTATCTCATTTGTACTTTTACTTTTAACTTCGTTTTGGATTGATGGCTCCCCTGTGGCATTTGTTCATAGATTTTTAGAAGGATTAAAACGCGATCAATTGGCTCAAATCCATGATGTTTTCATACCTATAAGATTTAACTTGTCTGTAGTACTAAAATTGATTACTGCTGGCCTTATCGCTACTTTCATATTTCTTGGGTTATATACCTTCATAGTATGTACTATTTGGGAA
Source organism: Deltaproteobacteria bacterium (assembly GCA_031278795.1). The sequence continues at coordinate 15,502 of JAITJT010000278.1, forward strand.
CGATTTTCTAAGAGGATTTCCTTATATCTTATTCTAACTGCAATGCCTGGATTTTTACTCTATATAATTTATTATAAGTCTTTTTGGTGGTTTAATTTTTTTGAAGGATTTCTTATTTTAAGTCCTGTGTTAGGTATTATTATTAGTCTATTTTTCAATAAAAATGTAAAAATAGGTGAAGGCAAAAAATATTTATCTCTTTTTTGTTTATTTTTGTTGTCAAATGTAGCATATGGCCTTGGCAGTACTAATTCAATTTTGATCACGATGTCTTTGGCTTCTTTTTTTCTGCTTTTAGCTTTATTGGCGCTTCTTTCATATTTTAGTTCTGGCAAATCATTTAATATTCAACTAATTACAATTTCCGTAACCACTTTAATAATCTCTATGGCAATAGTACACACTTCTCTAGCTCATCCATATATGCAGCCTTGGGGAATTTGGGATAATAATGTTAAGGTTAGTATTCAGGAAGGCAAAGGAAAGCTAATTTTATCTTCGTTAGTGTCTGAATATATAAAAGATCTTCGTAAAATTGCTAAAGATCATGGATTTAAACCAGGGACACCAGTTATCGACCTTTCAGGGCTGGCACCAGGTTCTATATATGTATTAGGTGGATATACTCCTAAAAATGCATGGATCACGAGTAGTGCTATAGGTCTGGCAGATAAAACAGAATATTATAGGTATTTAATTTCAACAATTCCTTGCGAAGAAATTGTCAATACATGGTTGTTGTATGATGATTTAGTATATGGTATATCTATAAATCCTAGAATTCTTTTGGAATCGGGACTTGATATTGAAACTGATTATAACGTTGTAGGAAGCACTTCTTTTCCCAAATGGATTCGAACTGGAGGTTACGTCGTTTCACATCATTACCTTATTAAACCTGCAAAAAATCCTGATGAAACTTTGGCTGCCTGTTACAAAGCTAGAGGTAATAAAGCACCATTAGAATAAAGATGTAAATCCAAGAACACTGTGGGAAGCGGAATTTTCAGGAAAATATTTTTGGATTATTTTGCTCCCTTAATATCAGATGAAAGCTCAAGCCTAACCTGTTTCAATTTCAAAATTTTTTACATTACATAGTATTTTGTCCAAAAGGCTACAAATATGTATAACCCTCTGGGTAAAGCTTTTTTTAGTGTAAATGAGCATTTTTTGTTTTATTATTTTTTTCAACCGGAAGCTTGGTTTTCTTATGCTAATTATCTGATAATATTTTTTTGTTTTGATCGATGCTATAGGTATAAAGAAAAAAACAATAGACAAGGAGGTTATTTTTCAACATTTGTCCAAAGATGTGCTTAGTAGTAAATTATGCAGAAAGGATGATAGCTATACCTTACATAATTAGAGTATGGTTTATAAAGTTTGGAAAGCATTGACTTACACAAAATTTGGTAGAAATACCTGTTTTTACATAACACAAAAATGATAGTATGGCTGCACTGCTTACTTTCCCATTAAAAAACTCAACTACTCCTGGAAAAGGCCTGTAAAATGGATAACACAAAGTTAGAATACAGTTTAAAAGTAACTTTATTCATTTTTTTCACCATTGGTATGCTCTTTTTAGTATATTTTATTTCTATGCTTAGATATGGTTTCGATTTTACTGATGAGGGTTTCCAAGTGATGATGATGCAGTATCCTAGAGAGGATCCATCATTACACATTTTGACGGGTTTTCTTTATCATCCGTTATATACTATATTGAATGGTAACATATTCTTATTGCGAGCTATTAATTTTATTATATTTATTTTGATTAATACAAATCTTTGTAGATTATTTATTTTAAAACTTACTCCAAAAGAAGCTCCACAACTAAACAAAATCCAACTATGGTTTTGTTCTTTCCTATTGTCTTTTGGATCGCTTTGTTATTTTATTTCTTATCTTCCCTCTCCTAACTATAACATTTTGAATTTTATGTCCATAAGCATTGTTGGAACAGGTGTGTTATTAATATGTGATGGTAATAACGGAATAAATGCTAGATCTTATGTTTGGGGTTGGGTTATTTGTGCCATCGGTGTTTATCTTTCCTTCATGGCCAGGCCGCAAACCTGCGTTGCTCTGATATTACTTGTAATTATTTGGTCATTAATAAGTTCAAATTTTTCACTCAAAGGACTTTTAATAGCAGCCTCTGTCTCGTTTGTACTATTACTTATAACATCATTTTGGATTGATGGCTCGCCAGTGAAATTTGTTCAAAGATTTCTAGAAGCAATAAAACGTGAACGAATGTCTCAGATGCATGAAGTTTTCCAACCCATAAGATTTTACTTTTCTTTTGTTCTGAATTTACTTACCCTTGGGCTTATCGTTATTTTTATGTTCCTTGGCCTATACACCTTAACAATATGTACTATTTGGGAACGTTTGTCTAAGAGAATTTCCTTATATCTTATTTTGGCTGCCATACCAATATTTTTACTCTATATAATCTTTTATAAGTCTTATTGGTGGTTTAATTTTTTCGAAGGATTCCTTATTTTAAGTCCTGTATTAGGTATTATTATTAGCCTATATTTCAATAAAAATATAAAAATTTCTGAAGGGAAAAAATTATTGCCTCTTTTTTGTTTGTTTTTCCTATCATCTGTATCCTTTGGGCTTGGCAGTGCCAATACAATTTTTATTATGATGTCTTTGGCTTCTTTTTTTCTGCTTTTAGCTTTATTGACACTTCTTTCCTATTTTAGTTCTGGTAAATCATTTAACATCCAACTAATAGTGATTTCCGCGACTACTTTAATAATATCTATGGCAATAGTTCATACTTCTCTAGCCCACCCATACAGACAGCCTTGGTGGATTTGGGACAATAACGCTAAAATAAGTATTCAGGAAGGAAGGGGACAACTTATTTTATCTCCGTTAACGTCTTTATATATAGAAGCACTTCGAAAAATAGCTATAGAGAATGGCTTTAAGCCAGGGACACCAGTTATTGATCTTTCAGGGCTTATACCAGGTTCAATATATGTTCTAGATGGATACACCCCCAAAAATGCATGGATTTTGGCAGGTAGGAATGATAGAACAGATTATTTCAGGTATTTGATTTCAACAATTCCTTGCGAAGAAATTGTCAATACTTGGTTGTTGCAAGATGATACAGTAGATGCTGAACCTATAAATCCTAAAATTCTTTTGGAATCGGGTCTTGATATTGACACTGATTATAGGATTGTAGGAAAAGTTTATTTTCCCAAATTATTTGAATATAACGCTTTTTACGTTGGACATCATTTTCTTTTCAAACCTACAAAAAATTATGATGAAGCTTTGGCTGCTTGTAACAAAGCTAGAGGCAATAAAGGCCAACAAGAATAGAGAAATCACTCAAAGAAAAATTGTTAGTTGCAAATACTTTGAGACATATATTTTTGGATTATATTGTACCTCTAACATTATATAAAGGATAATTTCTACCATGTTTATCGCTTAGGGATGCCCAAGAGATATATACGTAATGCTAAAGGTAGCTATGAACTGTATCTTCTGCCCCTTTATGTACCAGCTTTAGGATGGCTTCAATAGTTTTTCAGAAGAGTTCCCACCTGTTGGCCTGTTGGTGAGATATGTTAGTTGAACCTATGCAAGGTGCCCTATCATCTTTGCGGAACTAGAAATTTTATTGGAGCCCCCCTTTATTTCGGACAACTTTTTCGTGATTTCTACAAAAGAAGAAAGCGGTCTCAGTTCTTCGAGTCCAAATCATTGCTTCATTAAATTCAGCGCTTGAATATTCAAGGCTTTTAGCTTGTAAGTACCACATGGAGGAAGAATCATCCTGTATAAGCTAGGTGTTTGAGTTCCGATATTTGTTTAGCTTAATTATATAGTATCGCTTTACGATTTATTCTTCATACATTAACCTCATAGGTCAATACCGTCAAAAGTAGCGTATTACCACGGAAAAAGTGAACTTTATATTACAATAAAAAAGGCCGAAACCCTTGATTTTACTAGATTGCCGCCTGCATTGGTATTCTATGGATTATCTATTGGTAGTCCCAAGGGGACTCGAACCCCTGTTTTCGCCGTGAGAGGGCGGTGTCCTGGGCCACTAGACGATGGGACCCCTAAAGCGTCTAGAGAATATAGCACGACTCTGGGGAAAGTTCAAGATGTTTTCAGTTTTTCGCTTTTTTTCGTTTCCAGAGGGTTTTGGGGGTGTCACGGGGTTGGTGGCGTTAGCCCCCGGAACCTTTGGCCTTGAAAGCAACTTCTATCCATGCGCTTTTGCCTGCCATGTTGAGGGTGAGGGTGAGCTTGTCCATGAGGAGTTACGGCTGGTCAAAACTTAACTAGGAGAGTGGTAGGGCTGGAAAATGGGCCATCAAAGCAAGTCAAGAGATATTGTCTCATGGTGTAGTTAATGGATCTAGAGCTAAGGCCTGGGCAGGCTCAAGATTCAGGGCCAATGGCGGTCTTCATGACCCCTTGTCCAGGGTTGTAAAGCTGGAAGCGAGGTCTACAGGTCATAGTTTAGTTTTTATAACTGGGATAGTTATTTTAAGCCTTCACAAGCACATATTTTAAATGTGCCCTATTTAAATCGTGAACGGCTATGTTCGGTGTAGTAAAAGATAAGAGTCTTCATATAGCTTTCACTAAAATGTTAAAAAGATCCAGAGCGAAATAATTGTTAAATGCATGGTCCATTTGCATACAATATATATAGTTGCATTGACAGATTAGCAGTCTAAATTGTTGGCAAAATTACTAGTAAACTGTGTATACAAAAAATGCCGGAAACCTAGAATTTTTCAGGGCTTTCCGGCATATATTGGATGTTTTGTCTTTTGGTGAAAAAGTGGTCAACTGGTCGACGCGTCTTTAAAATCAGAAGATTTAGGCGGGCAACAAATATCTAAAACAACAGTGTCCGCATGGAGCGTTGAGCGTTTGAGTACGTCGGCTTTGAGGTAACCGTGTGCGTTTCCGCATGACTAGAAGATATTTGATGTTCATGAGTTCAGTCAAAACGATTCACCTAATTGGGACAAAATATGGTCATAATCTCTGGTTTTGAAAGGAAATCTTTTTAAATGCTTGTTAAGGCATGTCCATGATGAGGGTGAGGCCACAGCTGAAAGCCAGCCTCTCCTATCCAGGAAGCTAAGCCATTGGGCTTAATAATAATTATTGTAGTTGGCATAATCCGTTTTGAATTTGCGTTAAAAAGGAAAGTCAAGAACCAGCGAGAATGTGTGGAAATTGGTTTTCTCTCCCGCCGCCCCGTTGTAGCCCAGGACTATAACACAGACCTCCGGAAACGCTCGAACCAGGCCAAGGCCCCAGGAGAGCACGGTTCTATCCCAGCTTGTCATAAAGCCCAGATTCACAGCCCCTGGCGCCACGGCACGACTGGTGTAACCTGGGATATCATCTTTATTTATGCGGTGGTGGGCGCCTACGCGGGTGGTTAGACTCCAGAGATCAGCATTGTAGATAAATTTAAGACCACCGGCCACAAGATGGGTCCAGGAGCTGGAGTCATAGAGCCCACCATTTGCCCAGTCGTTCATGTCCATCAGATCGACCTTCACGGAACGCCACCCGATGTAGGGGTCTATTATCCAGGCATCGTTCAAGTCGAAGGGTTTGTCCCACCACGTGAGCAAGGAGAAAACCCTGTCATCAAAGCTGTTAACGCTTCTGCTTTCAGTCGCGCCGCCCGGATAGATCATTGTTTCGGTTCCCCTATAGATATCCCAGACCTCCATAACGCTCAACTGGAAATTGCCTAACTTTTTGAAGCTGAAGTCCCCCACCAGACCCACCAGATGGGCGTCCACCTCTATATCTGACGTTCCTCCAAACCCGGGCAGATCTGGCACCAGGAGGCCGCCTGTGTACTCGGCGTAGCCGTACTGGTACACGAAAGACAGTTTGAACCAGTCGGTCAAAGGCTTGGTGGCCTGGAAAAGCAGGGTGAACACGGACGAGCGGCCCGAATCCGACTTGAGGGCAGTCCCTCCAATCACGCTCTGGAGATTCTTATGGCTAGAAAAGTGATACTCCGGAATGATGGAAACGTCCACCTGCCGTGACGCGGGCTCACCAGCCGAGGGGGCCGCGGCGAGTTTAGCGGCGTACCTGGGCGCGAGTGAGCGGATAAGTTCCCCTTTTGGCTTGTCTTGTCCAGCTTCAAGCGGTGAGCCAGTTGAGAGAGAGAAGCAAAGAATAGTCAAAATTAAGAAAAAAAGTCTAAACATAAATTACTCCTTAGCTCGTGCGAGTGTTTTTCATGGGTCAAGCCCCCTCCGCTGATGGCGCCCGATAATTTCAGGCTTAGACCTCTAGCTTGAAATCCCGCCTTGGCTTTTGAGCTATTACAGTCTAGAAATTGCTATAGAGAGCTCAAGGGAAAATATCAGCATTGATGGTCGAAGAGTTTTATTTGGGCATAACAGAGGCATTACTATATAGCAATATAAAAGAGCTATAAGTCCATGATTTCAAAATGAAAATAAAACGTTGATAATAGGCAAATGAAGATATAGAAAGCGTTGTTTAAAAAATGATGCTTAATATTACTATATAGTAATTTTGCAGTCAACAGGGAAAATTGGCATTTTAGCTAGATTTTTAGAAAAAAAATATATATCTTTCGTAAAAAACATTGTGGATTTATTGAATTGTTTTTTTACCTAAAAAACCAAAAAGCTGGATATATGTATGCTATAAAATATATTTATCAATATGTTGTTGGAATATTGTTTGAAGTCTAACTAAACGGCATTGCTTGCACACAAGCTGCGGGTAGCCTATTGATTTTTAAGACATATATATGTTTATGTCTAAAATTAGAAAAAGCAGAAAAAATCTGCTCTATCTAACAGAAGTGTGGCTATGAAATTCCCGGCATAGCAATATATAGTAAAAATTATTAATTTATATCCATTAATTGATTATTAAGGAAAAGGTATGGATTTGACAGGATATCTTTGATGGGTTATAAAAGTGAGATAACTATATTTTGCGGAAACTTTAGTTAAGCCATCACTATGTAGTTTTGAGGAAAAATATATAGTTTTCGCGGCCTTATTGTTGAATTCAAAAATCTAAGAGGAGCGTCATGAAGCGCCTTCCTGGACAGAGAAGTATCCCCCAGTACCAGAAGCTCGCTGGAGTCATCAGGGATCAAGTGGTTTCCGGTGTCTACAAATCCGGAGACAAGCTCCCTGCGGAGCATCAATTGTCCAAAAGTAGCGGTTTGTCACTCCTCACCGTAAGACAAGCCCTGGGGCTCTTGGTTGATGAGGGGCTCCTGGAGCGCTGTCCCGGAAGAGGCACTTTTGTCTCCGAGCTCAATTTTCAAAAAGCGGTCTTTGCCGTTGGGGGACTCGATGAGATAGCGGCGCTCCCCAATCTGAGCGTTAGAATTCTAGAGACTAGTGTGAAAAGGGCAGGAGAGGGCCTGGCATCCAGACTCGCCATTGAAGAGAATAGCCCCGTGGGTTACATCAAGCGAATTTTTAGCTCTGGAGAGGAAGCTCCATTTATGGTTCAGGAGGGCTACATCATTTTGGATCCGCATCGACCTATTGTGGAGGCGGAGCTCTCTAGTACGTTTCTCTTGGGGATAATCAGCGGAGGAACGGCCCAGGGTCTGGTGAGAACAGCCCAGGTGACCATGAATCCAGCCTGGCTTGGAGAGGAAAACGCCCATCTTCTGGAGAGGATGGAAGAGGATTTGGCTTTTGAGCTGGAATACCTCTTTTATGATGCCCTCTCAAAACCACTGGCGTCAGGTACCTTCATAGCGCCTGTGGGAGTTCTGACGCTTTCCTCGACCCTGGGTGTGCCGCTTTCGACAAAAAAAGCTTGAGAAAATGCTTCGCGATATTTTGCGAGGGGTTAGGCATCGCTCGTTTAGTTTGTGCCTGATAGCAGATGATAATAATTGGCTTTATTTTTTCGTGGAATAATAAGATGGTGTCATGTTTAATTTATCTCAGATGTTGTTAAGCACTCTTAGGGAACATGCTATTTATTTATGCTGAAATATATCTATGTTAATTATCATGAGCTTTTCTCTTTTGTGGGATTCTTCTCGATGGTTTCATAATTATTCTTTTTGATTCATGTGTAATAATTCCCAGCCGTGCTTCTTATGATATAACGAATATAATATATCGATAATAATGAGTAAAATTGTCTTCTATGAAGTAGCGTAGATTAGGGCAGTGCAAATAATCAACTTTTTTTATAGATTTTATAGGCAAAAAATTGTTCGATATACACAGTTGAGCGATGGAGTTAGGATAATTGTTCAAACGGAAGTTTTGCAGAGATACAAAGGGATGCTCCTTGTCCGATAATTATTCTCCAAGAAAATAATTGTATTTCTAAGAACCTCCAGACGATGATAAATTCTCTCACTTGCATAAGAAATGTTTTGCCTGAAGCTTTCTTAATCCGCTAGATTTTCTTGTTAAGGGCGTGTGGCGGCTTTTTCAGAACTGTGTTACTCGAAACAGAGAGGTTTACCCTGAGTCATGGCCTAGGTTTAGGCTAAGATCTTGGTGAGGGAAGCTGTGTCAACAATGGACAAAAATGATTGATTAATGTGGCCATCTCTGGTATAATTGGTAGAAGTTTTGTCTTTTCGGACATCCCATCCTGGCTAGAGGCAACAAAAGCCAGAATCAGAAGTCGTCGGCTATAATCTCTCAAAACGCTCTTCTTTAAAGCGGGAATAATCATTATGCCCTTATATGAGTTCAAGTGCCGTAATTGCGGCAATGTTTACGAGGAACTGGTCTTCAAGTCAGCCTATGAGGTGCACTGCCCCAAGTGCGGCTCGGCTGACGCTGAAAAACTGCTCTCAAGCTTCAGGAGTCGCTCCGGTGGCGGAGACGGAATCTCTGATTTTTCGTCTTCCAGCGGCGGTAGCCCCTGCGGAGGCTGCACGGCCTCTAGCTGCGCCGGCTGCGGAGTGTCCAGCTGAAAAAGGAGTTCCTGATAGGAGCCAGGGGAAGTCCCCTCTCCTTGGCCCAGAGCGGGATGCTTGCCAGGGCCTTAGGTGAGGTGCATCAGGGCCTCCTCTTCAAGATAGTTCCCATAAAGACCAGCGGAGACGACCCAGGTCGCAAACCTACCGGCCCTATGGGCGTGAAAGGCCTCTTTGTGAAAGAGATAGAGGAGGCCATATTGGAGGGCCGGGTGGATTTCGCCATCCACAGCGCCAAGGATCTTCCGGGGCTGCTCCCGGAGGGTCTGGTTTTGGGGGCGGCGCCCGAAAGGGCGCTGCCCTTCGATGCCCTCATCACAGAGTCCCAAAGCTCTCTCTCAAGCCTTCCCCAAGGCGCCCGGGTGGGTACCTCGAGTTTGAGGCGCCGGGCCCAGCTCCTGGCCCTCCGTCCGGATTTCAAGATAAAGCCCATCCGCGGAAACCTAGACACCCGCATAAACAAAGTTAAAAGCAAAGAATGCGACGCGGTGGTTCTGGCCGCCTCAGGGCTTATGCGCCTGAAGGGGGAGGATTATCCCTTTGCTGAGATAGCCCCCGCCGAGATGCTCCCAGCCCCTGGGCAGGGCATCTTGGCCCTGGAGCTTAGGGCCGCTGATGAGCAAGTGGCCGGGCTCCTTTCGCCCCTCAACCATAGACCCACCCAGACGGCTCTAGCCGCTGAAAGGGCCTTTATGACCAGCCTGGCGGCGGGCTGCCAGACGCCCGCCGCCGCCTGGGCCAGAGTGGAGGAAGAGTTTCTTTTCATGGAAGCCCTAGTCGCCGAGCTGGACGGCTCTCTTGTTTTGAGGGAAGAGGGGAGGATCCCCTTTCCGGAAACCCTAGAGCCGGCAGCAGCCCTGGGCGCCTCTCTGGCGGAAGCGCTCCTTTTGAAAGGCGGCGCAGAAATTATCGCCAAAGCTGAAAGAGAGGTAGCCAAAGAATGGGAGGAATAGTTTTTTTGGTGGGTGCTGGCCCCGGTGATCCGGGGCTCCTCACTTTGAGGGGCAAAGAACTTATTGAAAACGCAGATGTATTGGTATATGACTATCTGGCATCACCTGCGCTCTTAAAACTTGCAAATACTAATGCCAGAACCATCTACGTGGGAAAGTCAGGCTCAGACCATACTCTTACCCAGGACGGCATAAACGAGCTATTGGTTCGTGAGGCCAAGGCTGGAAATAGGGTCGTCCGCCTCAAGGGCGGAGACCCCTACATATTTGGCCGGGGCGGGGAAGAAGCTATGGTTTTGAGGGAACACAAGATTCCCTTTGAGGTCGTCCCGGGCATAAGCTCCACGGTGGCTGCGGCCAACTACGCTGGAATCCCACTCACCCACAGGGATCGCTCCAGCCAGGTGGTCTTCATCACTGGCCATGAAAAGCCAAGTAAAGAAACCTCCGCCCATGACTGGGGGGCTCTCGCGAAGATTGGCACCTTGGTTTCAGTTATGGGCGCCGGACATCTGGAAGGCATCTGCGAGCAGCTAATTAAAAACGGCAAGGATGAAAAGACTCCGGCGGCTATGATTGAGTGGGGCGCAACACCTAGGCAGCGGGTGGTGTGTGGAACCTTAAGGACACTTCCGGAGGCCGTCAAGGCGAAGGGCCTAGGGGCCCCGTCGCTTTTGGTGGTGGGGGATGTGGTAGAGTTGAGGGAATCCCTCAACTGGTTTGAGGAGAGGCCTCTTTTCGGGAAGAAGATAATGGTCACCAGAACCAGGGAGCAAGCTAGCCAGCTGGCCAGGCTCTTGAAGGAAGCCGGCGCCTGGGTGGTGGAGAGGCCGCTCATAAGTATCGAGGCGATCAAGCCCAACTCCAGCCTAATTAGCGCCCTCGAAAGGATACGCGACTACAGCCATCTGGTTCTGACCAGCCCCAATGGCGCCAAATTGTTTATGGAAGCCCTCTTCTCCCAGGGGATGGACTCCCGCATCCTTTACCGCGTTAGGATTGCCGTCATGGGACCCGGCACAAAGGAAGCTCTGTCTTCCTACGGCATTGAAGCTGATATCGTCCCCAAAAGGTTTATAGCTGAGGAACTTTTAGAATCCTTCAAGAGTGAGGCGCCCGGGGCGCTACTTCTCGCTAGGGCTATGGATGCCAGGGACGTTCTTCCAGAAGGACTCAGAAGTCTTGGTTTTGAGGTGGAGCTGGTGCCTCTTTACCTGACAAAAAACATAGAGCTATGCCAAGACGACAAGGATATATTGGAAAACCCGCCCCATCTGGTCACCTTGACCAGCGCCAGCACGGCCAGGGGACTGGCCGCGCTGGTGGAAAGTTCCAGAAGAGGGGATTTCCCCTGCGTCTCCATTGGCCCCATAACCACCAAGGAGGCCCAATCAGCCGGCTTCACCGTGGTGGCGGAGGCTAAAAAGTCCACAATACCTGATTTGGCGGAGGCCGTGATTCAATATCTTTCTTAAGGAGAAGCATGTGGTAACAGGTCAAGTTGATTTCACCTCCACTTTGAACGCAGCGCAATACGAGGCGGTCACCTACAATGAGGGGCCGCTTTTGATTATAGCTGGCGCGGGATCCGGAAAGACTCGCACCCTGGTTCACCGTGTGGCCTGGCTCATCAAATCCGGCGTGATGCCCCAGGACATCCTCCTTCTCACTTTCACTCGCAAGGCTGCCAGGGAGATGCTAGAGAGAGTCTTTGAGCTTACAGGAGGCGCCTCCCAGCGTGTGGATGGCGGAACCTTCCACTCTGTCTGCAATGTGCTCCTAAGGAGCTCTGCGCACGTTCTGGGATATGAGAGCAATTTCACCATAATGGACCCGTCCGATGCCACCTCTCTCATAACAACCATAAGAAAAGACATTTATGGCTCAGACCAGAAAGGTTTCCCCAAGTCCCAGGGCATCTTGAACGTTATCTCCATGTCCTCCAACCTGGAGGAACCCATCCCACAGGTGCTGAAGAGCCATTTCCCGCACCTTCAAACTTTCGCCCCGGAACTGACCCGCATTGCCCTGATCTACGCCGATGAAAAAAAGAGTCGCAACCTCATGGACTTCGATGATCTTTTGGTAAATTTCGCGAAGATTCTCCAAGAACATGAGGACTACCGCCTGAAATACGCCAAGCGTTACAAATACCTGTTGGTGGACGAGTACCAGGACACCAATCCCGTCCAGGCCAGAATCACCTATCTTCTAGCCAAGGACCATATGAACGTGACGGCTGTGGGCGATGAAGCGCAGTCTATCTACGCCTTTAGGGGGGCCACCTTCAAAAACATCATGAATTTCCCCTATATATTCCGGGGCACCAAGGTGCTCACCTTGGAGGAGAACTACCGGAGCATCACTCCCATACTGGATCTTGCCAACGGCCTACTAGTCCACGCTAAAGAGAAGTATGAAAAGAACCTGAAGGCCGTGAGGGAGGGAGGCGTTTTACCGGTCTTCCATGTTTGCTCGGATGTGGCGGTCGAGGCAGATGTGGTGACTGACACGATAAACGAGCTCATTAACAAAAATGTCCCCCTCAAAGACATCGCGGTGTTATTCCGGAACGCATCGCACTCCTACGAGCTCGAGATAAGTCTTATCAAGGCGCGCATTCCCTTCACCAAGTATGGCGGACTTAAATTCACGGAGACGTCCCACAACAAGGACTTCATGGCCTTTTTGCGCGCGGCTTCCAACCCATCAGATGAGATATCCTTTAAACGTCTCCTTCTCATGTTCCCGGGAATCGGTTCTAAAGGCGCCGATTCCATTGTAAGCTGGGTGGACGGAAAGCGGGAAAACCTCATAAGCCTTAGCCCGGAACTCTTTAGATCCAAGGATCCAAAAATGGTTCAGGGCTTCATTGAACTCTTTTCGCAGATCGCGGCCGATGACGATAATATGGCTGGAAAAGTCAAACCAATTCTTGACTATTACTTACCACTCCTTCCAGCCCTGTATCCGGACGACCACACCACCCGAAAGATTGACGTGGAAGAGCTCGCCATGAACGCCCAGAGGGCTAACTCCTTGAGCGCTTACCTGGCCGAGCTCACCCTCGATCCGCCAAGCACCAGGGACCAGCTAGACGCGGCCAAAAAGAGCGCTGAGGATTTGACGCTAAGCACCATCCACTCGGCCAAGGGCCTGGAGTGGAAATACGTCTTTGTTCTTTCTCTGGTGGACGGAAGGTTCCCTTCCCCTTATACTAAGGACAATAATGTTGAAGAGGAGAGACGCCTTCTCTACGTGGCCCTCACCCGGGCCAAAGATGAGCTTCATTTGATGTTTCCCAAATGCGTTGAAACATACAGCAGCATCTTAGATAAACCAACTAGGTTTTTACACGAGCTGCCCTACGGATCCATGGAGGTTCGAAGGGGCGGAAGAACCTTGGAGTACTCATCCATATTCAGAAACGTCAAAAAGCCCAAAAGCACTAAATCCCCCCACACATCTCCCTCGGAAGGTAGCTCTGGATCCATAATCCTAAAAGATGACGAGGACGGGCATCACTTTATGGCGCATGTTGGTCAAAAACCACTGGAACACCTTGAAAAAGGCCAAATGGTCGAGCACCAGACATTCGGGCGCGGCTGCGTTATTAAAGTCCAAGGCCAAAAGGCCGTCATCAATTTTGATGCCTTCGGAAGAAAAACAGTCAATTACGCCTACGGTCATCTTTATCCAACCGACTGATAAACAATATCATAAAATTCTGAGATCAATTAGCATGCAAGCTACAGCTCATGTAAATAATCTGAAATATATCTCTTAATTCATTGCCTAAAAAGAGAAGTTTGTTCCAGAGTTTCTTTTGAGTGCACCTTTCTGTGCGCTAGTCTAATATCTCTGCAAATTACGTTGATGATGCAATAAGAGGGATATATTTTATGCTTACCTTCGAAAACTTATCTGATACTCCTGAAGTAGGCGATAATATAACTTCAGAAAAAACAGAAACCTATCCAAAGCTTGACCAGCCGGCGAAATTCATCTCAATATTATATAGCGTAATTAGCGTAATTTTTTTATGCGCGCTAGTTAAATATTTCAATTATGGTTTTGATTTCACCGATGAAGCTTTCTATCTTTTTATGATGGAGAGGCCGACTGAATATCCTTCTTTTCATATTCTCTCGGGATTTATATACCACCCTCTTTACCTTCTTACCAGTGGAAATATCTTTTATCTTCGAGTGATAAATTTTCTACTTATCCTCGCTGTGAGCTATAATCTCTGTCGACTTATTTTAAAAAGAACAGCACCCGACAATGTAACATTTAAAGGTATTTATTTTTACCTTACAGCTTTTCAACTCTCTTTATGCTCTTCTTCCGTTCTCTTATTATGGCTACCCACCCCAAACTATAACCTTTTAAACTTTATGGCCATAATGATTACGGCAACTGGCGTTCTTACCTTAGTGAAAAAAAATGATATAAGTAAGTCAAGATTCCTTAGCGGCTGGCTCATTATTGCTTTAGGTGGATACCTTTCTTTTATGGCCAGGCCCTTTACAGCGGCCTTTTTAGGGTTACTTGTCTTTATTTGGGCATCACTTTCGAAGAGATTTAACATCAAAGGAATATTACTTAGTTTTTTTGCTGCTTTGGCAATGGTTTTCATAACTGCTCAATTTACTAACGGTTCAATTTCTGGTCTATTCAACCGTTTTTTTGAGTCAGCTCACATAGAGGCTGTTTTAGGCGCTCACCAGACATTTACCGTAATTACCTTCCGTATTGGTGAACTTTTTCGCAATTTTACCCTATATTTTGCGGTATTAACAATCTTGATTATATTATACGCGTTCGCTATAGCAGTTAACGAAAACAAGAAAATTATAACTTTGATTTTCTATATTGCACTTCCTCTGTTTCTTGTTAACATTATTTTAAACTTCAAAAATATACATTGGTTTAATATTTTATCAGGCTATCTGCTATGGACGCCTGTGCTTGGCTTTATTGCATATACTTTATATAAAAATTTTTCCTTAATTAGCAAAGTAAATCTGCCGCTGTTCATATTTTTGTTGCTTCTAAATGCTGCCTATGGTATGGGTAGCAATAATTCCTTTTTTATTTTGATATCGGTTTCAGCATTTTTCACTATGCTTGCGCTTATTACGTTTTTTGCATACATTGA
The DNA here is from genome assembly GCA_031278795.1 of Deltaproteobacteria bacterium. Next base: position 30,608 of record JAITJT010000278.1, read on the forward strand.
CACCTCGGAATTTTATATATCACGAATGATCAAGCTCTCAGCTCTATGCCTATCTGTAACAATAGGGATTATAATCATATCCCTTGGAAATCCTTACCGTCAACCACCTTTTTTATGGTCATATTCAACCAATGCGGCAGTCAGGCATGATGGCAGCCCTCTAATTATGCCACTGTCTACTGCTACATATCTTAACGATCTTCATAGTTTTGCCGCAGAATCTGGTTTAAAAGATAACACCCCAATGTTAGATCTTTCAGGTAGATCGCCTGGTACTATATATGCTCTAAGTGGTTATACACCAGATACACCTTGGATTTATACTGGATTTCCTGGAATACAAGAATACGCCTTTCTCTCCCTTAATAAGTTTACATGTGAAGAAATAAGTGAAACTTGGGTTATTTTAGCGGAAAATAATATTTCTGAGATCCGTATGCCAGAACCTATAAATCCAAAACTTTTCAGTGCATTTGGAGCTGAATTTCCGGAAAACTATGAGTTAGTTGGCAAAGTAATCCGCACTCGAAATTATGATAAGAATTCCGATCTCCATAATTACCAACTTTTCTTTAAACCAACAAGACCCAAAGAACAGGGTATATCATCGTGCATAGCAAAAAAGACCGAATTAGGTCTAGTTTTACATTAGACATGATAGTTAGATATACCATGATATATTGTCTAAGTCTGCTCTTCATGCTAGATTTAGATTAACTGGTATATCCTGCGAATTTTTTATGATCTTTTGACTATTAAAATTAAAAAGATTTTATGTTGTAACACGCATTTTGAAATTTCAAATATGTGGTGCCATTTTTGTGTAAATTTTCTAATCAAAATTAGATGACATGTTTTGGAGCTAGACTCCAGTGAGAAAACAAAAAGTTTATATTATTGCCAATATTTTAAAAGAGCTAAATCTCAAGTAAAATATAAAAAAATTAAAAAATACATCATTATAAGAAGTACATTCAAACGTGGAATATTTTGAATTCAATATCTTGTATTTACGCTTATGGTATGCATATTATATTGCCTACTTTGCCAATGCTTCGTCGAGCTAAAGGTAAGGAAACGTTTGATAAAGCGTAAAAGATCTTTTGCTCTTTTGCCCTGATTTTATTACAATGATTGCTGGGATTATATTTATTTTATTAGTTTTTTTTATAATTAAAAAATTTTTTTGCCACCAGAAAATGTTTATCATTATTGGCTACTATACTATCCCTTGTTCTGGTTCACAGATAAGAAAAATGTCGTTTGCCTATTTGGGTAAGTGCAAGTTCCAAGTTCTTCACATTTCAAATGGTCAGATCTAGCTGATAATATTTTCTGTAATTTGAGAAAGATTGTAATTTTCAACTTTCTTCTTACTCCTATAAAATCCTTCAAATCTGCTCTCTGTCTAAAACAAATACGCTAGTTAAAAATCATTATGAACTATAAAGACACCGTACTGAAACTTTTCGATCTTCAGAAATTTGGCATGAAATTCGGCCTGGATTCCATGCTGTCGATACTGGATAAG
>JAITJT010000086.1 GCA_031278795.1 Deltaproteobacteria bacterium
GGGGCGACATTCGCGGGAATCATCCAGAAGGGGAAAATCACCTTCACCGCGGACGGTGAAGACAGGCACGGCGGTGAGATTAAGGACATAGAGGCCCAGAACATAGACCTCACTAAAACAGCCGCCGCCAAGCTATCGGACAAAGTCACCTCCGCCGCCGCCGTCGCCACGGCATCCTCCATCACCCACGCGGCCTTTGGGGGCTACTACACCGGCACCCCGGCATTCTCGGCAACCACCGGATCCTTGGTCTCCACCCAGCGCACCTACACCATCACCTGGGCCGGCAATCTGGGAACCGTACCCAATGTCTCAGGATTCACCTGGAAGGACAGCGACGGAAACTCAGGCATCATCCAGATTTACGACAAGAACTACGTGGGGCCCTACATATTCGGCTCTGGACTCTCCGTAAACTTCAACGAGGGCGGCACGCCCATGGCTTTCACCTCCGGTGATTTCGTCTCGGTGGTAGCCAACTCTGAGGCCATAGGCTGGACCAACCTCACTCCCAACGAGGATGGTTACTTCGACTTTGACGTAGCCTTCGTGCAATCGGCCTCCATGGCCCTCCATCCGCCCTATCCGGAAGGACTCCCCACCATCACCCAGCACATAGCCCTGGACATGGGCGCCCGCTACAACCAGGCCGCCGGATTCGATGGGCAGAAGTGGATCTTAGATGAGCAGGGAACCACCCAGTACGCCTCCAAGTCTTTAAACATCTTCTCCAGCCAAGACGGCTATCCTGCCGGCTCTCTACAACGGGTCTCCATCGACAAGGACGGAGTACTGACAGGTATCTACACCAACGGCCGTCAACAGCCTCTCTACCAGATAGGCCTCGTGCGCTTCCTCAACCCCTGGGGACTTTCTAAACTGGGAGACAACGTCTACATGGAAACCAGATGGTCCGGAACCGGTACCATCAATCCTCCGGGTTACGGCGGCACGGGCACCATCAGGGCTAACTTCCTGGAGCAGTCCAACACGGACCTCGCCGATGAGATCGTGAACATGATAGTCACCCAGCGCGGATTCCAGGCCAACTCCAAGGTTGTCACCACCACGGACACCATGCTGGCCGAGGTCATAGAGATGAAGCGTTAAACTTCACAAGTCTCATAGGTAAATTTTTCCTCTCATAAGGCTCTCATAAACCTCTCATAACACCTCTTAGCTATAAAAAAACAAAAAACCGCTCTCTTTCCAGGGCGGTTTTTTGTTAGGACGCGGGCTAAATACTACTGTATTGGGATTTTTTAGTTCTTTGCTAATTATTATGCCCTTTGGATTTTGGAGCTATGAGCTAATTATTATGGCTTTTGAATTTATGAGTTAAGTGCTAATTAAATTGCTTTTGGATTATGGAGTTATGAGATAATCGTTATAGTCTTTGGATTATGGAGTGTTTACCACTAAAACATAGCTAGCTGTATAACAAACCCCGCCTTTGGCGGGGTTTTTCAAGTCTATTAAGCTTTTAAGATATTGCTGAGACTAATTATCACTATTCTTTCTTTGCTTCATCATTTGCTTTGGCAGCTTCTAACTGAGGACAGCTAAAGAGTTTCACAAAATCCCCGGGATTTATGGGCTGCGGGCCGTCCGGGAGGTTGTAGCATTTGCCGATGTTGTTTTTCCAGCTCTTTCCGCCAGCGGGTTTACAGAAGTCCGGATTGTAGAACCACATGTTTCCTATGCTTTCACCCAGACAGTTCTTGTATTGGAAGCAGTTTCCAATGTTGTAGGGATTGGGCCTCGCGGCGTAACCTAGGTCACCTGGACCAAAGGGAAGCTCCGGTGGGAATATTTGCCCCATGAGGCTAAGGGCTATGACAAGGGAGATGGTCATCTTTTTTTTCTTCTTGGACTTGCAATTAAGGTGAAAGCTGCTAAAGCGTAAGCTAGTAATTAATTAGCGTGAAGCGTTGAATCAATCTTCTTAATCGTAGCTATTAAATAATTGGCATTAGGCTTTGAATGAGTCTCCTTTTAGGATTTGTAGGATGAATTAATTGATATGTAGTCGTGGGTAAGATCGCAGGTGTAGAAAGTCTCCTTAGCCTCCCCGTTTTTAAGGTCAATGGTCAGGGTGTACTCCCGTTTCTCCATCACCTTCTGGGCATCTTCTTCCCTTCCGTTGTCCACGCCGTTTCTGACCCAGGGAACCGTGTCAAGATCTAGATCCACGCTGTATTGGTCAAAGGCAGCTCCAGAGCGGCCCAAGGCGGCCAGGACGCGCCCCCAGTTGGCATCTTTTCCGTAAAAGGCCGTCTTCACCAGCGGGGACTCACACACTGTTTTCGCGGCGAGTAAGGCCTCTTTTTGGTCGCGGGCCCCTATAACCCTTACAGTTATAAACCTTTGCGCCCCTTCACCGTCTTTGGCTATATCCTTGGCTAGCTCCACCAAGACCTCGTTTAAGGCCTCTTGGAAGCTTTGAGCGTCAGTAGAAGACTCGTCCCGGATTTCTTCCTTTCCCACGCGCCCGGATGAGATTAAAAAGAGCGAGTCGTTGGTGGATGTGTCCCCGTCCACCGTCACCCGGTTAAAGCTTTGCTCCGTACCGTCTCTAAGTAGCTTCTGGAGCAGATTCCCCTCCACCTTTAGGTCGGTGAGCACAAAGGCCAGCATGGTGGCCATAGTAGGGGCTATCATGCCGCTACCCTTGACGCAGCCCCAGATGCTAGCTCTCTCACCGGACAACTCAACTGTCCTCTGGGAGACCTTGGGAACCGTGTCCGTAGTTAGTATGGCCTTGGAGAAGTCTTCGAAAGCATCCTCCCGCAGGCTCTCTACGAGCCTGGGGAGGGCGCTTTCCAGGGCCTCCATGTTGAGTCTGTCCCCAATTACCCCGGTTGAGGCCAGGAGTATCTTGTCAGCCTCCAGCCTCAAGAGTCCGCCCAGGGCCTGGGCGCACTTGGTGGCGTCCTCAAAGCCACTCTTTCCGGTCTGGGCGTTGGCCTGGCCCGCGTTGGCGAGAATGGCCCTTCCGCCAAGGTATCTATCCTTGGACCAAAGAACCGGTGCGGCCTGGCAGATGTTAGTGGTAAAGACCGCGGCTCCGGAATAAAAGTCCTGGGCCACTATGAGCCCCAGGTCCAGTCTATCTTTATAACGCATGCCGGAGGCTACCGCTCCGGCCTTGAAACCTTTGGGGGGCACTTTCGCTCCTTTTGAGGGGGAGCCTAAGCTCCCCCTTATTTTATCGGTAGAATTTACCCGAGCCGTGAGAAAGTTATGAGGCAAATGGCGGGTCTGGGACAGTTTAGCACCTTTGATTAGGTTTTTTCACTTTGGCCTTCCTTGGGCCCTTGCCCTGGGCAAGGGCCCCTTTTGATCTTCTTCATTAAATTTTCACTAAATTAAGAGTCTTGGCTAGCGTTCTAATTTTGAGGGGTTTAGGCTTTTTTGGGGTATGGCTCTTTTTTTTGTGGGCAGCATCTTAGCCAGTGTTATCCTTAACACTAGCCAAGTGAGGGCAAAAATGAGATTATTGGCTCTTGCATTTTTAAAGCGATTCATATATTGTAGTTTTTCTTAAGCATTTGGCTTAAAACCACTATATATACACTTCCTGGGAACTCTTTGGTTCCAGGCGGCATCCTTGGGGATTGCCTCTGGCTTTGCTCACTTAAAGTTCAAGCTCGGCTTGAACCGTATTCCCAAAGGGCCCAGGGAGCGCCACTAATCACCGTTATGGAGATTTCAATAGCTATGGAGACCGTTAACTCCGACACTGAAAATAACTTTGTCCGGGAAGTGGACAAAGCCTGGGACATCCTGGACGGCTACCTCACCAAGTCCCGCTACGCGGTGAGGGATCCCAAGACCTTTGAGCCTTTGGAGGATAACTATCTCTCCATGGTGGCGGGACGCCTGGTGCCCAAGCTGGGTGCCTTAAAGAGCCCCCTCCAGGCTGAGGGGCTCTTGGAGGATCTGGTGGTGGGGCTTCTCTCCAGGCATTTGATACCGGCCTCGCCACTCTTGATGTCCTTCGGGAACCCCCACACCCGCAGGCCCGGCTATTTCTCCTGCTACCCCCTGGGGCAGGTGGGAGATAGCCTGGACGAGATAGAGGAGATCCGCCACAAGATGCGCACCATCTATATGGCGGGAGGGGGAGCGGGCATTGACATCTCCAAGCTGCGTCCCAAGGGCTCGCCCGTGGACAACGGCCAGGGCATAGCCTCCGGGCCAGTGGGCTTCCTTCCGGACTTTGACGCCGTCACCGGCACCACCAACCAGGGAGGGCGCCGCCGCGGCGCCCTCCTGGTTCAGATGGACTGGAACCACCCGGATATAGTCTCTTTCATAGAGGCTAAAAACTTCAACTCCAAGCTCAACAGGTTCATAGAGTCCCTTCCCCCGGAGGAGAGGCCCACCCAGAGCACGCATCTCTCCAACATGAACATCTCGGTGAATGTCTTTGGGGACTTTTGGGAAAGAGAGGATCTAATCGATCTGGTGGCCAGGAACATGTGGGCCACAGGGGATCCGGGGCTCCTTTTCGTGGACAACATGCTAAAGTTCTCCCCCTTGAGGGCCGAGGATGAGCCCAGGTACTCCAACCCCTGCGGTGAGTATTTGGCATCAGCTGGAACAGCTTGTAACCTCATCACCGTGAACGCCGCGAGGCTGGCTAGGATTACCCACAATAGGCTCCTGGAAGAAGGCATCCATCCCGAAAGGGACCCGGACAAGTGGCAGAGGGAGTTCGGGAAGGGCTTCTTCTCCATCCTGGGAAGGACCGCGGGTCTGGCCTGTTACTTAGGTAATCTCATTTTAGAGTTCGACGAGGGCTATCCCCTTCCGGAGATTAGGGAGAAGACCCAGGAGAAGAAACCCGTGGGAGTGGGCCTCTCCGGCTTCCACACGGCCTTGCTCCTAGCCCACTGGGGTAGGGTATCCTACGGTGACGAGGAGGCCGTGAAGTTCGCCAGGGCCACCCAGGCGAGCCTCACCCTGGGCACCCTCACCATGTCGGCGTCTTTCGCTAGAGCCACCAACCACGTATACGAGAACCCCACGTATTGGAAGAAGCATTTGGAAGAGCTGGGAGAGACCTTCAGGGAGTGCGAGCTCACCGATTCCACCTCCCACATCCTATCCGACCTAAACAACCTAATAGAGGACAAGGGTGGCTTCTACAACTGCCTCACCACCAGCCAGGCGCCCACGGGAAGTGTTTCAGTATTTTTACGAAACATAGACACGGGGATTGAGCCCTTCTTCTCCCTGGAGGTGGACAGGAGGATCCTGGACCCCCACGCCGGCTGGATACATTTCACCCTGAAACCCCAGGAGCTATCCGACCTATTCGCCGAGCATCCGGCCTTCCACGAGCGCGCCAAGGCCCAGACGGCGCTCAAGCTTAACCCAAATCAGCAGCTGAACATGCTGGCCGCCTTCCAGCTCCACAACCACACGGGTGTCTCCAAGACCGTGAACCTCCCCGCCACAATCAGCGTGGAAGAGGTTAAGAAACTCATTTATAGCTCACGCGACATGCGCCTCAAGGGCTTCACCATCTACCGCGACACCTCGCTTACTGGTGTCATAACGGCCGCCAAGCCCGAGAAGGCCGAAGAGCAATCCCCCATGGAGCATGATTTCGACGACGAGACCATGGACCTAGACGTGGGAGACGACAGGCCGGGTAGGATATTCAAGGCGCGGAGCAGCTCCCTAAACGCCCACATAACTCTCTCCCACGACTCCAACAACAACATCCGCGAGGTCTTTGTGTCAGCGGGCGACGTGGGCGCGGACATCAACGCCATATTCACGGCGTTTGGTATGATCCTCTCGGTGGCCCTCCGCCGCGCGCCTTTCCTGTTCGAGCCTCTGGTGAAGGTCCTTCTTAAAGTACGTATGGATCAAAGGGTTGTCATCCACACCAAGATGAGTAAGGATCCTATAGTTGGAAACAGCCTGCCCCAGGCCATAGGGCTCCTCATGCGCCAGAGGAAGGATTATCTGGACAAGGGCTGCCCGGTGCCCGTCCCCCACGACGAGGGCGCCTATGACATCTGCCCCGAGTGCCACAGGCTCACCTTCAAGAGGGAAGGTTGCTGCAGGAAGTGCCTCAACTGCGGATATACGACCTGCTGATGTTTGTTTGGCGCTCAAGGTTTCGCTAGCTTTTTGAGATTGTTTCATCAAAAATATATCTAAGAAATTTTTTCCAACATATTTCTTCAAACTATTTCTGAAATATTTCCCCTGGAAACTTGATAGTCATTAACTGTCATAGACTCCCGGGGGATTTTTTTATCATGAACAGCATTTTTAAAGTTTTAAAAAAATTTTTTTACCACCATTTTGAAAAAAGCGTTTTGTAAAAAGATATATTTCGAAATTTTTTTTTAAATTGCTTGTTTGATGAAAATTAATCGAATAAAACTAAAGCAAGGCAAAGCAAGGCAAGGCAAGGCAAAGCAAACTAAAGCAAAGCAAACTAAAGCAAAGCAAACTAAAGCAAAGCAAAGCAAAGTAAAACAAAGCAAAGTAAAACAAAGCAAAGTAAAACAAAGCCAAACAAAGCAAAGCAAAGCAGCGATAAAGTAAGAATAGAGCAGCTATGCAGCAGCTATAAAA
>JAITJT010000030.1 GCA_031278795.1 Deltaproteobacteria bacterium
CATCAAGAGCAAGTTCGAGGGCCTCCACATCATGTGCGGACTCTCCAACATAAGCTTCGGTCTCCCGGAGAGGCACTTCCTCAACCGTATCTTCATGGCCCAGGCCCTCTTCGCGGGCTTAGACGGCGCCATCATCGATCCGCTGGACAAGGCTATGATGGGAACCATCGCCGGTGCCCGGGCCCTCATCGGCCAAGACAAGGGCTGCCGCGGCTACCTCAAGGCCTTCCGCGCCGGACTGGTCAAATCCTAAAAACCCCCCATTCTCAAGAGCCCCCTCTTGAGTTTGAAACGGAAAGACTCCGCACACTTTGCTGGCGGAGTCTTTCTGTTTATTGGGCCTCATTCTAGCTTAACCTTAACCTTTCTTTTTTTTAGATATGCCCATGAATTGGGAAAGCCCTCCGGGGCTTTCCCAAATAACGCCTCTCTATGCTAAAATCTGAAGACTTTAAAATTAAAGCCTCTTTTTAGCCTCTTATGCCTTTTTTTAAGCTCTTTCTAGGCTCTTTTTAGCCTCTTATGCCTTTTTTTGTGCTCTTTCCAAGCTTTTTTAGCCCTCTTCTCCCCCAAAAATCCTATTTTCCCCTTTTAGGGAGGTTCCGCTTGCCGCAAGTGATAATAATCACCCGCAACATCCCCCGGGCCCTGGAGCTCGCGGGATGGACCCAGTCCTACATAGAGAAGAACTATCCGGACTACCAGGTCTTCCACGACCTCAATCCCCCGCCCGTGGAGGGGGACGAGGTCTTGGTGGGGCTAAAACCCGGGCTAGTCATCTCCATAGGTGGGGACGGAACCATACTGAGGGCATCCAGGCGCTGGGGCTTTGACGGTACCCCCATACTGGGGGTGAACATGGGAACCTTGGGGTTCCTCGCGGAGGTGGAGCCCCAGAGATACGAGGACCTCCTCAAACTGGCCCTTAGCCAAAAGGCTGACTTAGAGGAGAGGCGCTGCTTGGACATCCTGGTCACCAGGGACGGGAAGCTAATATCCACGGTGCCCGTCCTAAACGACGCCGTTATAAACAAAGGCGCCCTGGCCAGGATCCTCAACCTCAAGCTGAGGGTGGACGACAGCTCCTCCTGGGTCTACAAGGCGGACGGGGTCATCATCAGCACCACCACGGGTTCCACCGCCTACAACATCTCAGCCGGAGGCCCGGTTCTCCACCCGACCCTTTCGGCCTTCGTGGTGACCCCCATCTGCCCCTTCACGCTTTCCAGCAGACCTCTGGTGCTTCCCCTCAGCTCCAGGATAGAGGTCACCATCGAGATGAACACCCCCTCGGTCTACCTCACCACGGACGGCCAAAGGGCCAGACCCCTGGTGGAAGGCGATGTGGTGACCGCCAAGAGCTCCACCTCGGTAATCCGCCTGGTGAAAAATCCCCACCGGGCCTATCTGGACACCTTGAGGCTTAAACTGGGGCTCTTCAAGAGCCACGTGGCTGGTGACGAGTGAGGCTTGGGATTTGTTTTTTATATTTATGGGATTTTAGTTTAACGGGGATAAGGACTGGATAGGGTTTTAAAGCCCAATCTCAAGTAGGCTAAGGGCTCTAGCGGGCTATGCCTTTGGAAGCTTACGCGGGGGAAAGGGGATGTAAGGGAGATCTTCAAATCTTCATGTCTATGACGGTTCCCAGCATGCTGTCCACGGTGGGGACAATCTTGGCGTTGGCCTGATAGCCGCGGCTGGTGACTATGAGGTTCACCATTTCACTGGCCACGTCGGTGTTGGAGCCTTCCACGAAACCCGCGGGCACCCAGGCCGGGGTGGATGGATCCCTTGGGAGCCCCTGAACCGGGATGAGGGGCCCGGAGTTGGCCGTCTCCAAGCGGTTGGGCGCGATGGCTCCGTTCTGGACCGTGGATGGATTTTGCACCTGGGCGGCCACGCCGGAGTAGCGCGGCAGATCCATGTAGGTGGTGCGGCTGGCCTTGAAGCCGTCCGTGAGCACGTTGGCCAGGTTGTTGGCGGTGACCTGGGTACCCACGCCAAAGGCGTTAAGGGCGGTTACCGGCGGATAGAGTGCGGAGTTGATGGACATGAGGGCTCCGGCGGAAAAGAAGCATCCCCCAAAACATTTAAGGACATAGCATAGTGGATGAGGGGGAAAGCGGGCTTCCGCGCTAGATTATCTTAACATAAAGCCCGAACAATTACCAGAATCTTTATGATTGTCACATTAATCTCATAAATAAATTCACAAAAACATCTAACTTTTTATCTGATTTTAAAAGATTTTAGAAATTAAAACCATAATACTTGTTTATTACTTTGTTATAGAGTATATATATTATTAGCGACAAATTTTTTTCCTTTTTGAAAATCATATTTTTCCCCTTTGAAAATTCATTTTTTATCTTTTTATCAACTTCCCCTTTAAAAATCTTTTTTCACTTTTAAAAATTAAGTAAGGCTAAAATTTAGGCTTACTATTAACAGTTAGCTATTTGACCAAAAAAGAAAACGAGCGCAAGCGTTTAGTCTTAAGTAGAAAAGGTAAGTGGCGACTCACGCGCGTTAGACCAAATACCATACAGTCCAAAAGAAAGTTTTTTTAAATTGCTCATACTCACCAGAAAAATAGGCGAGACAGTCACCATAGGTGATGACATCAGGGTGCAGGTGGTGGACGTGAAGGGCCACCAGGTGCGTCTCGGCATAACCGCGCCCAGTGAGTGCGCGGTGCACCGGGAGGAGATATTCCTGCGCATCCAGGAGCAGAACCTAGAGTCCACCAAGACCGAGCCCGAGGATCTCATGAGCGCGGCCAGGCTCTGGACCAAAAAGGATTGAACTTGGATTTTTCATCATAAGCCTTAAGCATCTAAAAGCTGTTTACCTCTATATGCCTTATGACACATGGACTTTTTAACGGATAATAATATCTAACCTTTACTTAAGGGTTTTTATCATAGAGCGCCCAAGGCCTTTCATTTTATAGCGCAGCCAAGTGCTTTACTAAGTTAGGTGCTTTACCAAGTTAAGGGATTTCTAAACCTAAGGGGCCCTACCCTTAGATTATTTAGCTTTTTCCACTCAGGGAGTGAGACCCATGCAGATAGCCACCAAAAGATTCGGAGAGATGGAGGTTCCGGAGGAGTCCATCATCACCGTACTGGGAGGGGTTATAGGCTTTCCGGAGCTCATTCGCTACGTGCTCATCCAGAGGCCCAACGACAAGCCCTTCTACTGGCTGCAGTGCCTGGACGACCCCACCCTGGCCCTGGTTCTCGTGAACCCGGTGCTCTTCAAGAACGACTATCAGCCCACCCTTCCCCAGGGATTGGAGGAGGAACTGGGCGAGGGCGAGATTAGCCTCTTCGCCATAGTGACCATCCCACCCGGAAAACCCCAGGAAATGACCGCCAACCTCCTGGGTCCCCTAGCCTTAAACCCCACGTCCAGGAAGGCTAGGCAGCTGGTCTTGGATGACAGGCTCTACACCCACCGCCATCCTATCATCCAGCCTTGAAGATGACCGCCCCCACCTCTTACGAAAAAGCCCCCAAGGTCCAAAAGTCTAAGGAACCCCTGGCCCCTGGCGCCGACGCCAGGGGCCAGAGTGTTGAGATTCCGCAGATAGTCCTGGACTTTATGGACCATCTGCGCCTCAAGAACCGCAGCCCCCACACCCAGAGCGCCTACCTGCGTGACACCTCAAATTTTCTAAGCTTCCTCAAAGATAGGGGCCAAAGCCCCATCTGCGCCACCAAGCATGAGCTCAGGGCCTACATCTTCCATTTAAAAAACACCCTAGACAACGTATCCATCGCCAGGGCCCTATCGGCCATTAGGAGCTTCTACCGCTTCCTGGTGCGGGAGGGGCACCTGGACAGTAACCCCGCTGGCACCATCAAGGGCCCCAAGCTCATGGACAAAAAACCCCGCTTCCTCACTTCAAGCGAGTTGGAGGAGCTCTTAGGAGAGGCCTCCAAGTCTAAATCCCCAGGCCCCAAGTCCCAGAAAACGGCGAAAGCGCTAAAAGATCCAAACATTGCTCCCTTAGTAGACCAAAAAGAAGAGTCCCCAGGGTCTAGCCTAGGGCTAGGCCCTGGGGAAGACTTGGACTTAGCGGGCGCTAATAAAGCCGAGAGGCACCAAGTGCGCGACCAGGCCATCCTGGAGCTCCTCTACTCCAGCGGCTTAAGGGTGGGAGAGCTCTCCGCCCTCACGGTGGACGACATAGACCAAGGAGAGGGAGCTTTGAAGGTTCTGGGGGGAAAGGGCATGAAGGACCGCCTGGTTCCGGTGGGAGGGGTGGCCATAGCCGCCCTTAAGGAGTGGCTGGCCCTTAGACCCCTCTACCTGGATCCTGAGGGAAGTACCCAGGCCCTCTTTGTGGGAAGGAGGGGAAAAGCCCTTTCCCAAAGGGAGGTGAGGCGGATCCTGGAGAGGAGGCTAAAGGCCAGGGGCCTAGACCTCAGCTACTCCCCCCACAGCCTGCGCCACAGCTTCGCGAGCCATTTACTGGAAAACGGGGCCGACCTCAAGTCCATCCAGGAGATGCTGGGCCACAAGAGCCTCTCCACCACCCAGCGCTACACCCACCTGGACCTAAGGGCCCTTCGTCAGGCCTA
>JAITJT010000050.1 GCA_031278795.1 Deltaproteobacteria bacterium
CCCCTCTTTAGCGCAAAAACATGAAAAATAGGGCCCAAAGTGGCATTTTAGGAAGATAAGGAGTGGAGCTAATGGCACAGAAAATAGCTATCCTGACGGGCGGCGGCGACTGCGCAGGACTCAACAGCGCCGTGAAATGGGTCACCAAGACGGCCCTGGATCCCCAGCTGGCATCCCATCGCAATGAAACTTTCGAGGTCATAGGCATAAAAGACGGCTGGAAAGGCCTCATACAGGTGGAGCCTGGAAACCCAGAGTCCGTGGCCAAGTGGACCCAGCCCTTGGATGAGCTCATAGTGCGCACCTGGGATCGCTATGGCGGAACCATCCTGGGAACCTCCAGAACCAATCCCTTCAATCCCAAGGACGACCAGAGCGCCCGCTGCGTGGAGAACATCACGGGCCTGGGGCTCACGGCCGTGGTGGCCATTGGAGGGGAGGACACCCTCTCTGTCGCCCACAAGCTCTACAACCTGGGCCAGAAGGTGGTGGGCATCCCCAAGACAATTGATAGGGATCTAAACGCCACTGACTACACCCTGGGCTATGACACGGCCCTAAACGTCATCACCGAGGAGGTGGACAGGCTCCGAACCACAGCCGGTAGCCACAACCGTATCTTCGTGGTGGAGGTCATGGGCAGGCACGCCGGCTGGCTGGCCCTGGAGGGCGGCCAGGCCTCCGGAGCTCACATAATCTTAATCCCGGAGCATGACTTCGACGTGAACAAGGTGGCTGAGCTCCTCAAGAGGCGTAGGGGGGCAGGCGTCCGCTATGACGTGGTGGTTATCTCGGAAGGGGCCAAGATAAGTGGCCACGAGGAGATCTACCTCTCCGACAAGACGGACGGTTTCGGGCACAAGGTCTTGGGAGGCATCGGCCTCAATTTGGCCAAGGAGCTGGAGAGGCTGACAGGTTTCGAGACGCGCCACGTGGTGCTCTCCCACATCCAGAGGGGAGGGCAGCCGTCTGCGAGAGATAGGCTCATGGGCCGCTATTTTGGCATTGCCGCGGTGGACTTGATCCTCGAAGAGGACTTCGGGCGTATGGTTAGCTACAAAAACGGGGTGGTCTCCTCGGTTCCCTTGAAGCAGGCCATCGAAAAGCTCTTTCTTGTCGACACCCAGACCCAGTACGACGTGGAGCGCTACAACGGAAGGCGCTCCTCTCTGGTTCCCAAGACCTCTTGATAAGTGAGACTCAAGACCCACCCGGGGGCGCCTCAGCGCCCCCGGCTGCGAGACACTTCCGCTGCACCCGCTGCGGGGTCTGCTGCCTGGGAAAGGGGGGGATCCACCTTACAAGTAAGGAGATAGAGGAGATTTCGGGCTTTTTGGCCCTAGACGAGGGCCTCTTTAAAAGTAGATACCTGGAACCCTCAAAAGAGAAAGGCCTGGATGTTAAAAGCCGGGCCGAAGCCTTTAATCCTTGCGTGTTTTTAGAAGCTAGTCTTTGCCTAATTGAGCCGGTTAAGCCTAAGGTCTGCAGAAGCTGGCCGTTTATAGAGAGTGTCCTAAGGTCTGAGAGCGCCTTTTGTGAGGCTGAGAGTGCCTGCCCGGGGCTTAAAAACATTAGCTACGGCGAAATGCTAACTGAGTACCAAGAGAGGCAAAAGAGAGGCTAAAAAGCCTAAATCACAATTTAAAAGCCTAAATAACAGCCTAAAGGCCCAAAATTTGAGCCTAAAAGCCTCAAAATAGCCTTTTGTAAAAAAAATCCCTTGCTTTTCGGCGCGTATTTTGCTATAGATTTTAGAAGCTGTTTTCAGGGCCCAGCCCTGAAGATTTTTCCCCAAAGCGGGCGCCATAGGCGCTTAAGGCGGTAGATTCAGTGACGGATACTAGAGGCGACATCTTCCAGTTAATAAGCAAAGGCGCAAGTCCCGCGCTTTTAGGCTCATTGTTGCTTCTCCTCCTTCTTAGCCTTCAGGTTAGAGCCTGGACTTTGGGTGTTGTGACTTAAGCCACTTTAAGTAATAATGCGTGAAAGACCAGGCTCCAAGGGCCTGGTTTTTTTGTTTTATATAGATGTTCTAGTATTTAATCATATGACACAAATTTCCATAGATGACTCTTGTGAGGGATCTTAAGAGAGGCAGCCATGAAAGAAAAGCAAACGAAAAACAAGGATAGCCAAACAGGCGTTCAAGCGGTTGAAAATGGAAACCGGGTTTACTTCTTCGACACTACCTTAAGGGACGGCGAGCAGGCCGCTGGCGTTAACCTCAATGCCGAGGAGAAACTGCGCATTGCCAAGCAGCTCTCCAAGATGCGCATCGACGTAATCGAGGCGGGTTTCCCGGCGGCCTCGCCCGGGGACTTCAACTGCGTGCAGCTCATATCCAGGGAGGTAAAGACCACCACCATCTGCGGCCTGGCCAGAACTAGAGAAGGCGACATCCGGGCCGCGCACCAGGCCCTCGCGCAGGCTGAGAACCCCCGTATCCACGTCTTTCTGGCGACTAGCCCCATACATATGGAGTACAAGCTCAAGATGAGCGAATCCGAGGTCCTGGACCAGAGCCGGGCCGGGGTGATGCTGGCGAGGTCCCTGTGTCCGGAGGTGGAGTTCTCGGCTGAGGACGCGTCAAGATCCGATCCAGCCTTCGTCATCAAGGTCTTCAAGCAGGCCATAGAGGCCGGGGCCACCATACTAAACATCCCAGATACCGTGGGCTACGCCATGCCCGAGGAGTTCTATAAGTTCTGTAAGCTCATCATAGAGGGAGTGGGGGCACCCAAACATATCATCTACTCTGTCCACGCCCACAATGATTTGGGTCTGGCCACCAGCAACTCCCTGGCCGCGGTTAGGGCCGGGGTGAGGCAGGTGGAGGGTACCATCAACGGCATGGGCGAGAGGGGCGGAAACTCGGCCATTGAGGAGGTGGTGATGGCCTTAAAGACCCGCCAGGACTACTTCCACTTGACTACCAATCTGGACACCACCAGGCTCTATCCGGTGAGTAGGCTGGTGGCTAGGATATCCGGGGTATTCGTTCCGCCCAACAAGCCCGTGGTGGGCGCCAATGCCTTTGCCCACGAGGCTGGCATACACCAGCACGGTGTCTTAGCCAAGAGAGAGACCTACGAGATAATGCGCGCCGAGGACGTGGGCTCCACACCGGCTGTCTTGGTTCTAGGCAAGCACTCGGGCAGGCACGCCTTTAGGGACCGCTTGGAATTTTTGGGCTATAACCTAGACGACAACCAAATCACCAAGGCCTTCGAGATATTCAAGAAGCTCTGCGACGACAAGAAAGAGGCCACTGACGGTGACATAGAGGCCATCATCTCGGATCAGATATTCTCGGTGAAGCCCGAGTACAGCTACGAGCTCAAGAGCTACTCCATGAAGGTGGAAGGGGGAGAGACCTTCTGTGAGGTCACACTCAAGCGTAACGGAGACGAGATGGTGGACTCGGCCACGGCCAAGGGCCCGGTGGAGGCGGCCTACAGAGCGGTCAAGCGCATCACCAGGATCCACCCCAGGCTGGAGAACTTTAAGATCTTAGCCACCTCCGAGCGCTCCAACGCCATGGGAGAGGCCCAGGTGCTCCTCTCCCTAGACGGCATCAAGGCCCATGGCCACGGGGCCTCCACGGACATAATCAAGGCCAGCCTAAGGGCCTACGTGAACGCCGTGAACCGCCTCTACTCCACGGCCGCGGTGAAGAAGGTCACCTTTACTACCGAAGCCTAAAAGAGTTGAGCTTCCCCCTAATTTAGGCGTTTTAGGCTAGAGCTGGCCTTTAGGGCCTTTAGCTGCATATTTTAACTATGTTTTGAATGTGGGGCTCCCCCCAAGGGGAGCCCCACTCTCTTCTTAAGCCCAAAGCTTGGGAAAAACCCCCACTTTTCCCAAATGGCTTGAAAGGGCGCTTTTTTTAGTGCTATAGTGCATTTTGAGGAACCAATAACTACCTTAGCCATATAAAAAGCCCTTCAATCCTGGAGCATTATTTTTGTTCTTCTTGCGGGAAAGTCCCAAGGGGGCATTTTGCGCCCATGGCTAGTGGCGTTTGGCTTTCCCCAAGGGCTTCTTTTTCATTCAAGTCATAGCTTTGGAGTCTTGGCTTTTTTAGCTTTTCTGTATCTTTTTCTTCTTTTTGAAATGGGAGGTTTTTATCAATGCTCGCTAGCTTGTCCTGGTTGGGGGACTTTGTGGATCTAGGCGGCCTTAGCCCGTCTTACGTGGCCGACCGCCTGAGCATGCTGGGACTCGAGGTGGAGTCCCTCTACAATTTCCGCGGCTATCTGGACAAGGTGGTGGCGGCTAGGCTAATCAAGACCGAGCCCTGGGGCAATCTCACCCGCTGTCTCTTGGACACCCAAGGGGGTTCCCACGTGGAGGTGCTCTCTGGGGCCAAGAACCTCTCCTTGGAGTCAATCTATCCCCTGGCGCCTTTGGGGACGGAGCTTCCAGGTGGGCTCATCAAAAAGATGACCGTGAAGGGCGTGGACTCGGACGGCATGCTGGCATCCGCCTTTGAGCTCTTGGTGGGTGAGGACAAGAGCGGCATCCTGGAACTTCCCAAGAATGTCACTCCGGGCACCAAGCTCTCTGCCCTCTACCCGGAGGAGGACTGGATCTTGGAGATTGGCGTCACCCCCAACAGGGGGGACGCCTTGTCTCACCTAGGAATCGCTAGAGATCTTTCAGCCATTCTGGACAAGCCCTTGAAGCTTCCTAAGTTTGAGGTTTCCGAGGAAGGCGAGAGGGCCGATACCATCGCCAAGGTCACCATAGAGTGCCCCCAGGCCTGCTACCGCTACTGTGCTAGGGTGGTGAGAGGGGCGCGCCCTGGGCCCAGCCCCCTGTGGCTAGCCGCGAGGCTCAACTCACTGGGGCTTCGTTCCATCAACAACGTGGTGGATGTTACCAACTACGTCATGCTGGAGCTGGGGCTTCCCCTCCACGCCTTTGACCTTAGCTTTCTTTCTGGACCCGAGATTATAGTCAAGACCTACGGCCCGGGCACCAGGTTCACAACCTTGGACGGTCAAGAGCGCGAGTTTAAGGAGTCCGACAACATCCTCATCTGCGACCGCGATAAACCCGTGGCCATTGGCGGCATCATGGGGGGCTTGAACTCGGAGGTGACGGATAATACCCAGGACGTTTTGATCGAAGGGGCCATGTTCAATCCGGTGAACGTGAGGCGCACTTCCAAGTCCTTGGGGCTTTCCACTGACGCCAGCTACCGCTTCGAGCGGGGCCAGGACGTCCTCATGTGCCCGGGCGCCGTAAGTAGGGCGGCGGCGCTCATATCCTCCCTTACCTATGGAAAGGTGACGAAAGGAATCTTAGACTGCTACCCCAAGCCTTACGCCCCTAAAAAGATCTCTTTTTCAGCCTCCCGCTGCAACGCCTTTTTAGGAACCGACTATGAGCCCTCTGAGATGGTGAGGGTGCTAACATCTTTAGGCTTTGTAGTAAAGGCACAAGAGACTAAGGGAGATGAAGAGATAGCTGAGACACCGTCTTTCAGGCCGGACATCTTTGGGGAGGCGGATCTCTTCGAGGAGGTGGTGAGAACCTTGGATTTCGAGAACCTCCCCTCCACCATTCCCCATCCACCCGCACCCGCCACCAAGCCTCCCACGGCCTACCTCTTGAGGGAGAGATTAAGAGGCTTCATGGCCGGAGAGGGCTTTTTGGAGCTCATGAGCTACTCTTTTATCAACAAGAACTCCCTAGACAAGCTGGAGCTACCGGAGGGGCATCCCCTGAGGCAAGAGTCGGTTCCGGTACTCAATCCCCTCTCTGAGGAGATGGGGGTTTTAAGGACCAGCTTGGTTCCCTCTCTTTTAAACGCTGCTAGGCTAAATCAGTACCACAACCAGTGGGACCTCTTCCTCTTTGAGCTGGGTAAGGTCTTTCTCTCCGAGGGAAAGGACCTAAGGCCCAAGGAGAAAGAGTCCATGGGAGCGCTCTTAGCCACCAGCCCTGACAACCTGGGCTGGTGCGACGAGAGGCGGGGCGTGGATTTTTATGACCTCAAGGGCGTGCTAGAAGCCCTTTCAGAGAGCTTTTTTGAGACCTGGGACTACCGCTACGACCCCACCTTGGTTCCTCCCTTTTTAGACGAGAGGGAGAGCTGCGCCATCTTCCGGAGGAATCTGTTCCTGGGCTACACCGGGCTTTTGAGGAAGAGCTGCGCCAAGAACTACGGCCTAAAGGAGAGCGGCGGACCCATCTATCTCTTTGAGCTCTTTCCGGAGAGCCTTCCTTTGGATACTGTTCCAGTCTTTGAGCCCTACTCCCTCTATCCCGGGATAACTAGAGACATCGCCCTCCTGGTGGACAGGGAGGTGAAAGCCAGCGATCTCATCCAGGCCATTAAAACAAGCGGGGACTTCCCCCTCAAGAGCCTTTCGATATTTGACCTCTACCAAGGCGACAAGCTTCCCCCGGGCAAGAAGAGCCTGGCCTTCAGGCTCTTCTTCCAAGATCTCACGCGCACTTTAAACGAGGAGCTGGTGAGCGGCTATTGCGGCGCCATACTGGCCACACTGGAGAAACAGTTCCAGGCCAGGCTCCGGGACTGATAAACACCCCAAAGGATTGGAAACAAGGATCCACCATGGTAGCCAAGCCACCACCACTCACCCGGGCTGAGCTCATTGAAATCCTTAGGGATCGCCTCTCGGTATCCCTAAAAGATGCCAACAGGCTCATTGAGTCCACCCTGGACATCATAGCCGACGTCATGCAGGACAAGGGTAGCGTCTCGCTCGCCGGACTAGGGCGCTTCCAGGTGAAGCTCACTCCCGCCCGTCCCGGGCGCAACCCCAAGACCGGCGCCTACGCCGAGGTCCCTGGGCGCTACAGGCCCACCTTCACTATGAGTAGGAGCTTAAGAGAACGCCTCCTGGACTACGGGAAGAGGAACTATGCCCTGGATAGGCCCTCCAAACCCAACGTGACCATGAGAAAGAAGAAGCCAAAGCCAGACGAGGCCGACCCCCACGGAAAGGCCTGAGAGGAAGCTAAAAAAAGCTTGACACAGTACAAAGATAGCGGTAAAGACTAGCTATAACAGATTAACTATAACAAATAAGCTATAACAAATATGTTGCTTTTGGGAATCGCTAAAAAGCTTATTATCACAGCTTTAATGAGTAAAATAGACATAAATAAGAAGTCAAATAGGAAGTCAAATAGGAAGTCAAATAAGAAGTCAAATTAGATATCAAATTAGAAGTTAAAAAAAAGAAGATCACAGAGATTTAAAAGAAAAATCAATATATTACCTACCTTACACGGACTCCCAAACGGAGAGGCCGTTTTCTAAGAACTCTTAGCGAAAAAGCGCCATAGGCCCAAGCCGATGAAAGAAATCCCTGAAGGACAAATACTTTTCAAGCTCATAGATGTCGCGGATCTCTTGGCCTTGGAGACCCACGTTCTCAGGTACTGGGAAAGGGAGTTTGGCCATTTTCTCAAGCCCGTCAAGCTTGGCCAGAGAAAGAGGCTCTACTACAAAGAAGACCTGGAAACCTTTGAAACCATAAGACGTCTGCTTCACGATGAGCGTTTCACCTTGGAGGGCGCCAAAAAACAGCTGGCGAGCATCCAAGGGATACATGAGAAAAAAAAGCTCTTCGATTATGTCCACGATGAAAATGATGGCACTCAACAGGGCGAAAAAGAGCTGCCTCCGGAAAGCTCAAAGGAAGGGCTCATACCTGAGCCCCAAATTGAGCTAAAAGAAGAGCTTCCTGAAGAACCCCATAAAGAGCTAGAAGCTCCGCTAAACGCCGCGCCCTTGGAAGAGGCCGCGGATGTTCCCCTGGAATCAACTCTTAGCCCCCTCCGGGACGAAAACGTCGACTTCCCAAAAGAGAGCGACATCCTACCCGAAAAAGTTAAAGAGATCCCCGAGAGCCAAGATGCCGCACCCCTGGCTTTAGGCAAAAAGGAGCTCATAAACGAGATACGCCTGGGGCTCCTCGGCCTCAAGGATTTCATTCTCAAAAGCTCTAAAATCCCCATGAAAAAGACCCCAGATGACGATTGACGATAATTTTGACCAAGAGAGACTCTTTTTCCTTTTCAGTGAGATGGGAAGGGCCGGAACCGAGAGCGCTAAAAGCGAGCTTGCGCGCGCCTTCCTTAATATGGCCCAGTTCCACAACTTGCCACCCATCGACTACCTCTCCAAGCTGGAGAGAGACCCCTCATGGCGACTAAAGCTTTGGGATCAAGTCATCCTCAAGCGCGAGGATAGCTTCTTTAGGTACCCGGAAACCTTCGAGGTGGCCGGAGAGCTAATCTCCGAGTGGGGGGTCTTGGCCCCCACCAAGAAGCTCACGGCCGTAATATTGGGCGCGGGCAGGGGATTTACCGCCGCGTCCCTGGCCGTGGAGATTGCCCGCCAGGGCTTTCTCATAAAGGCCTGGGAAACGGAGATACACACTTTCGAGCTCTCCCCTCTCGCGGTTAAAGCCGCCAAAACTAACGCATTCTCCAAAGAAGACATAATACATCTAGACGAGGGCCTCCTGCGCAGGTACCTAAGCCTCACCCGGGGTGAATACCACCTCAAGGATGGCATAAAAAAGCTCATACACTGCAGCGTTGGCGATCCTTTGGCCAAAGACCAGGACAACAGTCTTTCCGACTTCCAGGGGAAGGCGGATATATTACTTGCCAGGGGATTTTATAGGGATCTGCCGGATCATAAAATAGACGAGTTCTCCTCCTGTGTGGAGAGCCTCCTAAGCGAGGGGGGCTTGGCCTTCCTGGCCCCGGGCGAGGTGTTCGTCCCCGGTGGCAAGCTATCCTTAGAGGAGAGGCGAGGCGTCTTTTATTTCCGGCGGGGCGAAAGCAAAAGACGTGCCAACAACTTCTTCTCTCCTAAAAAAATGAAGAACCAAAAAGGCGTGGAAAAGTCCCCGCCTCCCAGCCCCAGGCTGGATCAGATCCGCAAAAGCGCCCTCATGACGCTACCCACCAACCCCAAGGCTGCCAAGGACTTCGCCCTCGAGGCCATCACCTCGGCCCAAAGTGAATCAGGGAGTTTCTCGCCACTTGACTACAAAGTGCTCGCCCAGGCGGAAGAGGCCCTGGGACGTCCCGAGATAGCTAAACGCATCCTGGAGCTTGTGAATCTCTTTACAAAGGAAAACAAAGCCTGAGGATAAAGTGCCCTGGAATGAAAGCCGCAAGAGCCATCTAAGTGCCGCCGCGTCCTCTTATGGATTAGAACGGCCTAGAAACATGCATATTGAAAATTGAAATTTGAAATATTAAGCTAGAAAAAGTCAAAGAAAAAAAATTAAAAGTGAAAAAATAAAGGGAGTAAAAATAAAAGTTAAAATTATAGTGATAGACACAAGTTAGAAAAAACGTTGAATTTTAAAAAGTTTTTTCCTCAAAAAGCCTGATTTTCCGACCCATATGTACCCCCAATCATTCTTTCTCATCTTAGTTTCTTGACTACAAAAGAGCGCTAGACTTGAATTTTTTATAAAACTTGTACTACGGATTTGTACAATTAAAGGAGAAAAAAAATTAAAAAAAATTTTTCTTGACAGGCCCCAAGTTTTATTATATTTTGACCTTCACAGATGCATTGCCCTCGCTTTCACCAGAAATTAAACAATAAGCGGATATTTTATGAAGGACCTTCCTGCGCCACAATTGGATTTCAAGGATATCATAGAAAAAGACCTACTCTACGTGGACAAGACCCATCTCTTCTATAGTCTCGTGAGTCAGGGAGGGGGATATCTTTATACCCGTCCAATGGGTTTCGGGAAAAGTATCATGCTTTCCACGCTAAAATACCTGCTTTCCGGTGAGCGGGAGCTTTTCAGAGGCCTCAAAATAGCCGCGACTGATTATGACTTTAAAAAATATCCCGTCATATATCTCAATATGATCGATGACTTTCTCAAAACGCGCGAGAACAAACGTAACCCAATAACTTTTGAAGAATCGCTGTACGGGCAACTCAAAGACCTGGCGGCTAATGAAAATATCGAGTTGGAAGCAAGTGACCATGTAGGTATGATCTCTGAATTAATCAAAGTATTGTCAGAGAAATATGACTCAAAAGTCTGTGTTTTGGTAGATGAGTTCAACGAAGCGATATGTGGATATTTTGCGGGAAATACAATAAGTAAAAAGTATTTAGAACTGATGAGTAATTTTTATTCAGCGGTATCATCTTTAGCAACAAACTATATCAAGTTAATGTTTTTCACGGGTGAGACGCGACCATCCCTCTACCGCCTGTCACTGGGACTTGATAATCTCCAAGATCTCACATTTTCTCCTGAATTTTCCAGCCTTTGTGGTATAACTCATGATGAGTTGGATTATTATTTTTCGGATCATTTTAAATATTATGATCAGAAGGCGGCTGAGGGTAAGTATAATTTAAACAAATCGAATTATAGTAAAAAGAATAGTGTTCTTGAGTGGACAGATGGCTATAGTTTTGATGGAATAACCAGAGTTTTAAACACAGTTTCAGTATTCCGATGTTTGTCTAATAACTCTGATTATCATAAACCTTACAGCTATTATGATATTACATCAATATATTTCCTCGGCAATAGATTCTTACGTGAGCCGCTATTTTTTGCTGATTTTAGTATCGCTAGATTTGTCACAACACCATCGAAACTAGCGGCGGCTAACCATTTTATACATAAATTTGATTTTATATCTTTTTTATTTCACGTAGGATTTTTGACTTTAGATAAAAACATTTTCGGTGACTTGTATTCGCTGAAAGTTCCTAATTTTCTGATGATGGATCAGATCTGTAGAGACTTTGGAGGTCTGATAAAGAAGGTGACCTGGCACGAAGGTAAAGAGTTTTTTTGGGCATTTTATGATGACGTTGATGGCTATTATTTTCATGATTATTCGCCTTATATGAAAATTCGTTATCTGAAAGATCGTTATAGATTTAATCTCAAAGAATTTGAAGAATTTTTTCATTGGATTATACGCAGGATAACTTCAAGATATAAATACCATTTAAAATTGGATGATTCAGCTTTTAATTTTATTTTCCAGGCGTATTTTGCCGGAAATCACAATAATTTTGATTATTCCTATAAATTTTTAAATATTAACGGCGAATCATTGATTCAGATAGAATGGGATGAAACTAGAGAGCGCGGAAGACTCGTGGAATATTATCCTGAAGATGATTATGAGCCTTATTTTCATGAATATTATGAACCTGAGGAATCTGAAATGGATGAAGATTTAGAGGAGGTTTTTGATTTTGGTCATTATGGTGGATATTGTGATAAATTTACTCGTTATGAGTACGAGGAAGTCACGAAAACATATGGCGCCATCCTAGATATTAAAAAAGCCGCGTACAAATCAAAAGAGTCCGATGCTCCAAAGGCTAAAAGGAAATATGATATAGATATTGTCAATAAGGTCGATACATTTGCCGTAATTAAAGTAAGGGTTCAAAACCCTAAAGAATGTAATATTCATCTGAAGATTATTAAAAAAGACGGTATATTGTGTCTCAGAGGGACACGAAAGGGATTGAGTCGCCTAAAAAAGTAGAGAGTCAGCTAAGTATCATCAAATACAGCTACGGCTAATACTTAGCAGATTTTTTGATTTGTATCCCGCTACAAAGGTAAAATTGATTCGCGTGCGGAGCATTAATGTTCTGTAAAGATATTATATTTTAAGAGGAACAATTATTCGCGCCAACAAAGACCGCAGTTAATGATTTTGATAATCATTTTTTCAAAGTTCTCTTGTTATAGCTGATTATAATGGTTGTTTCTACGCTTGTTTTTTGATTAGAATTGTAACTATTTTTAACCAGGCGCAAAATATTTTTGTCAAATTTTTGTGAAAATAAAATGTTAAAAGCAGCTAGCAGCTGATTTTTTAGGGAATTTATAAAAACGTAAATAGTTTCTAGAGCTTTAAAAAGCATCTAAAGCGTAAAAATTTCCAAAATTTAAATCAAACTAAAGCCCGGTAATCTCCTCGCCCTTGGTGTAACCAAGGGTGAACTTCAAGGTGCAGCCCATGGGGAAGTAGATTCCGTCTGCGGTCAGAACCTGTCTGTCGGATCTGGTGAAGGAGACTGGGGAGTTCTCGTCGGCGCCCGCGAGCTTGGCCTGCTCCAGCATGTAGCGGCCCATGATTACGGAGGCGTCTGAAACCAGCGTGTTGAGGTTCGCCCCGTCTAGGAGCCTGTCCGGAAGGAAGGCCCGGTAGGTCTTTAGATCCGGAAGGGACACTATGTCCACCCGTCTTATTAGCGATATGGTGGAGGCCGCCGCGCCCGTGGCCGAGGCCACCTCGAACCTTGGTGGAGTGAGAATCCTGGCGCCTAGGAATTTCTGAGCCCAAGGAGAGAGAACTGCCGCTGGCGCGCCCATGATAACCACCGGGGCGTTTAAGGAGAGATCCATGTTGAGGGCCCCGTCGTGAGCTCCTCCTAAAGCCTTCTCAAAGATGCCCCTGTATTTGAAGTCCTTGTCCGAGGCTTTGACCTCGTCCACCACCAGGGCCTGCCGTACCAGCATCTCGGCCATTTCTTTCCCCATTTTGTTGAGGACGGCGCGGGAGAGCTCCTCCGCGGTCATGGAGACGGTCATGCCCAGTAAGTAGGCCGCCTTCATAGAGGCCTCGGGGACGCCGGTCTTGAAGAGCCCCAGGACGCAGAAGGCGTCCGTGGGCGTGAAGGCTGAGACCAAGATGGAGGGGTGGGTGAGGAATTTTAGCCCGGGGAAGAGGTGGCCGTTGTAGAGGCACTGGTTTTGGTACTCGGCGAAGGTGAGGGGATTGTGGGTGACCAAGAGATCCCTGATTTCCTTTTCATAGTCGTTCATGCCGCTGTCCGGGTCCAAGTTGGGAGTGAAGAAGCGGCAGAGGGTGGAGGGCATGAGTCTTCCAGGGCCCGGTGAGAGAAGATCTATGACGTTTGGATAAGCCTCCGCCAGGCGGCAGAGGGGGAGTACCCTCCTGGGGCCCAGGATCATCTCCTTTTCCTCGGTGAAATCCACCAGGCTGTCACCACCTAGGCCTCGGGTGGTGGTCTCCACCGCCTCCACCATGGTTATCCAGTTGCCTACCACGGCCCCGTTGGGGTTGGTTCTGGGGTGTCCATCCTCCAGGTAGGCCAGATCCGAGGTGGTTCCACCCACGTCTAGGACCCAGAGATTCTTCTCATCAGGATCCAGAAAACCCCTGGCCAAGATACCCGCGCCCGTGACGCCGGCCGCGGGGCCTGAGACCACTGTCTCAATGGGTCTCACCCGGGCCCAGGCCTCGGAAACCAAGCCTCCATCCCCTTTAACCACCATGAGCGGAGCCCTGATGCCTAAATCCTTGAGGCTTTGGAGAACCGCTGACATGAGCCTTTGGATTATTAAGACGAGTCCAGCGTTTAGGGCCGCTGTGGCGGCCCGCCTCACGGCTCCCAGCTCACCGGTTAGGTTTTGGCCCAAGGTGATGGTGGCATCCGGGGAGAGCTTTCTAATTAGCTCCTCCACCCTCAGCTCGTGCACCGGGTTTTTCACCGAGAAGAAGCTGGACACGGCCCAGGCCTTCACCTCCGGGTTCACCCGCTCAAGCTCCGTGACCAAGGTCTCCTCGTCCAAGGGAGCCATCTCCTGGCCGTAGTAGTTGTGCCCGCCTCTTATGAATATGGGCGAGCAGGCCGGAAGGCGCTGGATGAGATCCTGGACTATGTCCTGTTTCTCGTCGAAACCCACCATGACGAGCCCCACCCGGTGTCCCAGGCCCTCGGCTATGGCGTTGGTGGCGAGAGTGGTGGAGAGGTTCACGGACTTTACCCTCTCGAGCATGCCTTTGTTGGGAAGGAGCTCAATTAGGCGTTTGAGGGCCCCGCGGATGCCGATGGAGAGGTCGTGGTGGGTGGTGAAGTCCTTGGCGCTGGCTACTATGGACTGGGTCTCGGTTTCATAGAGAACCACGTCGGTATTGGTGCCGCCGGTGTCGAGGCCGAGCACCAAGGGCCCGGTGTGCGAGGCCCTCTTGTTGAAATCAAAGGTTATGCTCATCGTAGAAAAACTGTCCGCTTGTGTTGGGTACTTTAATATGCTGCCTCATGAGGAGCTCTTGGAACTGCTCCGAGTCCGTCCAGAGGCGGTCATTGGGTTTAAGCACGCTGGAGGCCATCCTGAACCAGGTCTTCATGATGCCCTCGGCTAGGTTGTCCGGAAAGAACTTTCCGGTGTTAGTGTTAGCTGACGGTGGGTCCGCCTGGCTATTGGAAGCTGTCTGGGTATCGGAATAGCCCTCTGTGCCCATGAGCTGGGAGAGCATCTCCCGGTTCTTTCTCTCGGCGTCCTGGATGAGGGAGTTTATCTCCTTTTCCTCCATCATGGCCAGGCTAAAGAGCCCTAGGATGAGGTAGCCCCTATCCGGCGACTGGGTTTTCTCCGGTTTTCCCTCCTTAATCTGCCTCTTGAGGTTTCCCTCGCTCTCCGGGTCGAAGGGCAGCCCTTCCAGGATGCTAGCCAGGTCCGCACCGGTCTTGGCGCTCCTCAGGCTACCTAAGGCCGCCAAAAAATTGGGTGGGTCGCCTATTATGAGGCATCTGGAATCTTTGGGTCTTTTGAGGCTGGGAAAGAGTTTGTCCAGGGTGGGCATGTTGGTGTGGGGAGGAGGGTTTATGAAGAACTCCCAGGCCGGCCAGGACAGATAGTGGATGGTCTCATCCTGGAAGCTGCCCAAGGGGCAGATTCCAGGGCAAAGGATCAATCGGCCAGGCAAAGTGTCAGACATATCTTCACGCGTTTTCCTTCCTGAAATTTTGCCTAATCAATGAAAAGTGCTTAATGATTATAGCGCAAGCACTCCCCCATTACCAGAGCCCACAAGCTAAGCTTGAAGCTAAAATATCAAGGCTCTCAAAATCTAGAGACCACGGGCTCTTTGAAAGTGACAAAGAGCCCTCTCCGTGGCAAGGGTACTTAGGCTTAGGAATTTTCCACAGAGTTTACTCTTTATCCCTGGAACCCTTGACAATATTTAGACATAAATTTAAAATATAACACAAAATATTGAAGAGAGCTGAAAATTAAAAGAATCTCATAAGCCCTTGGGGGCCGTCAGATTACTCAAATTTACAGAGGCGTAAACGCTTTGGCAACAAACCTATTAGTCACATCTGGAAAAAACGCGTAAATCCCGCAAGGAAGCGCTATAATTACCTTGTTTTTGGGTATAATCATGGCGGGGACTTTTTATGAAAGATCTGTATTTAAAGAGATCTTTAATTTTATGATTCTTTAGGCAAAAAGCCCTATGATGCTTATGTAATAAGACTTGGAATAATTTTATTTTTGCTCCTAGATGCTTTTTTGTTGGAGCGAAAATATGGAATAAATCCAAAAGTCTTTATTTTCTTTCTTGTTAAAATTTTGCTATGTTTAATTTTCCCTCTGTTTAAAGTTTAATTATTTAAATGTCGCTTGTTTAAATATTCCATGTTGAAATATCACTTGTTTAAATTTCGTAAATCTAAGGTGAAGTAAAGGCTGAGCGCATGTTTTTATCTAAGCAAATACCTCGGCTTTAAAGGTACGCTAAGTTCAATTTAGAAGGACACTAAGTTCGAATTTTTAAGTGTTTTTTGGTTTTTAATTTTGACCAAGGCGTGCTAAGTAAAGGCTTTTTAAGGTGTTTTAACCCTGTTAAGTACTACTTTAAAAAGGGTGTTAAGTGATACTTTAAAACGGGTGTTAAGTGCTACTATAAAAGGGTGTTAAGTGTTACTTTAGACTAATTTATTTCAAAATATAAACATAATGGTGTGGGACTTTTAAATCTTTATATTTTTAGTTTGTAGCTCTATTTTGGAGGGATTGTAATCTAAAAAACATCTAAAACCTTTGTCTTGTAAGGATCTTAGGAAAATATACCTTTTTACTTTGCGGAGTTTATTTTATCAAAACAAAAATAAAAACCAAAAAGAGCTCATAAAAAGCCGAAAAAATAGCCTAAAAAGAGGGCAAAAAGAGGGCAAAAAGAGGACAAAAATAGCCTAAAAAGAGTACAAAAATAACCTAAAAAGAGGGCAAAAAGAGGACAAAAATAGCCTAAAAAGCGGTCAAAAATAGCCTAAAAAGAGGACAAAAAGGGACAAAAAAATGATCTTGGATAATTTCTTAAGATCCCAATAAACGTCTTTTTAGGAAGCAGTTTTCGCTTTTTCCTTTACAAGGGAGAAGGTTTTAGGGAAAAGAGAGGCGGGAAAAGTTTGGGCCGCGGACAACTCAATGCCTCTCTTTCCATATATGGTGGACACATCAAGCAATAAATACAAAATTGTGGAAAGATGCCCCAGGTTTTTTTGATTGGCGCAAAAGCGAAATCTAGGATAAAATTAGTAATTGGCCTTTTTTTGTTTGGTACTTCTTTGATTTTAGCCACAAGCGCTTCCCCACGCTCCTTTCTTAAGGGAAAGGCGCGAGGTTACATTTTTTTTGAGGTGCGACAATGCTCGGCAAGGGTTTTTGGGATTTCCTCAAGAGGGGGGTTTACCTCAACCAGAAGGGAGTGGAGCTCAGGGAGCTCAGCGAAAAGACGCTGGTTCTGAGGATTGTCCTTTCCCTGGTCATAGGACTGGCCTTACTGGTGCTTATACTCTTCATATTTAAAAACAAGCTGATCTTCTTCCCCACCAGCGGCATGAACCTCACTCCGGCGTCAACCGGCTGGGAGTTCGAGGACGTGTATATCGAGAGCGGGGATGGCAAGAAGATCAACGGCTGGTACCTTCCCGGTCCACCGGACGGGAACCAGCTCACGGTACTCCTACTCCACGGAAACGGCGGCAACATGGAGCAGATGCTGGGCCGCATCATGACCTACCACAAGCTGGATTATGGAATCCTGGCGGTGGACTACCAGGGCTTTGGACGCTCGGAGGGCTCCCCCAGCGAGGAGGCCACCTACCAGGACGCCCTGGCGGCCTGGGACTTCCTCACCCAGACCAAGGGCATAAAGCCCCAAAACATAATCATCCACGGCTTCTCCCTAGGTGGCGGGGTGGCCACCTATCTAGCCCAACAAAAGAAAGAGTTCCACAACCCCCTCATCTTGGATTCCACCTTCACCAAGCTGAGAGACGCCCCGGCCGAGCTCAACCCGATTATCGCGGTTCTCTCCCGTATAATCCTAGGAAACGCCTATGACAGCATCTCCAGGCTCAAGGACATAGAGGCGGGCGTGCTTCTGGTGTTCCACAGCCAGCGTGACGAGGTGGTGCCTTACAAGCTGGGAAGGGAACTCTTTGATGCCTACGACGGTGGCCCCAAGTTCTTCTACGAGCTGCAGGGCTACCACATGGAGTACACCTTTAATCAAGGAACCTATGCTGACGCCATCTACAAACACCTCTCCCAGATGAGGCCCCTGGTCCTTGAGACGCCTGAAGAAACTGGCGATCCGGAGAGGGTGGTCCCTGGCTCCCCCTTAGATGAGCTCTTGAACAGGCCCCCGCGGCCACCGGCCGCGGGGCCTGTTAATGGGGAAGCGCCTAATCAAGATCAAGCACCTACCCAAGATCAAGCCCAAGATCAAGCACCTACCCAAGCTCAAGATCAAGCCCCAGATCAAGCTCAAGATCAAGAGCCTTTGCCAAACGGGGTTCCCGGACAGAGCGGGCCCTAGGGCCCAAGAGAAAAGGCTAAGGTAGCGCTTATCTAAAAATTTTCTCTTTTTGGGCGGATTATTTTGGAAAAATTGGCCAAGGGCTAGCTTTTTGCCCTTGTGGCGTTTGATTTTTCAGAGCTGTTTTTTTAATATTGAAGTAGCAGATAGTTCCGTAAACTTTCGTTTTTTCCAACTTTTTCCAGAAGACTATCCATCCTAAGAAAGAGAGCGCAAAGGAAAATTCGAAAGCTAATGGCGGGGGGACTAGCCCCGCCACCTCCTTTCCCCTCAGAGCCCCTTCACCTTTCTAGAGGTCATTTTTGCCCAAAGAGAATAAAAAACGCCTGACTCAGGTCTTCCTGGTGGTCCTCTCCGGGGTGTCAATGGTGTCCATCGTCCTAATCGCATCCCTGTGGGTCTACAACGAGAAAAGGCAGTCCCAGGACGAGTTCAAGCGTATATCCACCGAGTTCTACGACATGTGGAGAAACAGCATAAGGACTGATGTCAATCGTATAGCCCTCCACATAGACGAATTCAGCTCGGAAAACCAGGTGGAGTTCTTTAGCGACCTCAAAAAAGAGGCCATAGAGTTCAAGGCGGCCTTAGAGAGGACCGTGGAGTCCCTGGGAGGGACTCCCGGGGAGGACTCCAAGGACACCTTAGCCCTGTTCTTGCAGAACTTGGTTCTCAAAGGCGGAAGGGAGGAGCTGGTCTTAATTGACCTTTCCACTGAGAGGCTCTTAAGTAAAAGCTCTTATCCGGACGGAGGGACCAGTGAGCTCCAGGAGGTGATCAAGAGTGTCACTAAACTGGGAGAGGCCTTCTACCACTTCAACTTCCTAGGGGATCCCCAGGGTGACAAAACCTACACCTACCTCATGGTCTTTTCGCCCCTCAACTGGGCCCTGGGGGTGAGCTGGTCCCTGGACGCCTTCGAGAGGGAGGATGAAGAAGAGATCCTAGAGTGGCTGGAGAGCTTAAGCTTCCCCCAGTCCATGAACATGGTCCTCATGGGCATGGACGGAGAGGTATTGGTCTCAAGTGTTGCGGAGCTGGAGGGAAACCTCTTCTACAACAAGGGGAGGATGGATTTTAGGGAAGCGGCAGCCAGGGTGGTTCTGGGAGCGAGGGACATTAGCTCGGATTACATTGATTTCACCTACCGCGATAGGGAGGAGGGAGCGGACATCCAGTGCCTGGGCTATTTCCGGGCGGTAGCTGACCGCAACTGGGTGATACTGGGATTTGTGGACCTAAAGAGCCTCCAGGCCGAGGTGGCCGAGCGGGAGGATGAGCTTAGGAGGGGTGTTAACCTCAATATCTTCAAGGTCCTAATCATATCCCTAAGCGTATCCGTGCTCATCTTCATCCTCTACCGGCTTCTAACCAGAAGCGCCGAGCGGAGCTTCAAGTCCTTCTTTGACTTCTTTGACAACGCCGAGAGCCAGTCCACGCTCTTGAACCCGGATGAACAGCCCTTCCAGGAGTTCTCCCGCCTAGCTGAGGCCGCCAACCGCATGACCATCAAGCGCCAGGAGGCGGAGGAGCTCCTCAGGGAAAACGAGGCCAAGTTCCGGAGCATCTTCGAGGTCTCACCCCAGGTGGTGACCGTCTTGGATGAGAACTTGAGGCTAATTGAGGCCAACAGCAACTTCACCGACGTCTTTGGCTTGGACATTAGGGATTCCTTGGGGAAACCCCTAGATGAAATCCTAGGCATAGAGCGGGAGGCCTTCGGCTCCATGGATGCCGGTAACGGTGGAGGCCCTACCCAGCACTCCAAGGAGCTGGAGTATAGCCATCCGGCGGGGAGGGTGGTCTATCTTCTCTTTTTGGGAACCACCCTCAAGCTGGCCCAGAGAAACTTCATCCTAGGTATATTTATAGACATCTCCCAGCGTAAGCGGGTGGAGCAGGAAAAGGAGTCCCTAAAGGAGAAACTTTCCCGCTCGCAAACCATGGAGACCATGGGCCTCATGGCCTCGGAGGTGGCCCATGAGCTAAACAACATACTCTCAGGTATCGTTGGCTATCCGGAGCTATTACTCAAAGACGGCAACTTAAACGGCACCCAGACCCAGATAGTCTCTGAGATCCTGGACGCGGGCAAAAGGGCCGCGGCGGTGGTGGCGGATCTCTTGACCCTGGCCCAGGGGGCGGCTATCCAGAAGCAGAGGCTGGATCTCTCGGCCTTGGTGAAAGCCAGGCTGGAAGAGGAGCTTAGCCAAGACGCCAAGGGCCCCAAGGTTAAGGTGAACCTTGATTTGGACAAGGCCATCTACGTGGATGCCTCTGTTACCCATCTGAAAAAGAGCGTAGACAACCTCCTCGCCAACGCCTTCTTTGTTTCCAAGCTAAAAGAGGGCGAGCCACAGGTAACAGTCAAGGTGAGCGAGGGCACCTTGGAGGCTGACATCAAGGGTTTTGAGAAGCTTAAACAGGGTAGATACGCCATTCTAGAGGTAACTGACAACGGAGGAGGCATACCAGAAGAGATCCAGCCCAAGATATTTGAGCCCTTCTACACCGGAAAAGGCTGGAGCGGAAGGGGCTTAGGCCTCACGGTGGTCGCGAACACCGTAAAGGCCCTAAACGGGGCCATAGACTTTGACTCATCTTCTAAGGGCACAACCTTTAGGGTATATTTGCCGGAGGCCAAGCCTCCGGCCAAGGTGCCCCAGAAGGCCGCGCAGAATCTTCAGATCTATCAAGGCAAGGGCGAGAGGATCCTGGTGGTGGACGACGTGGATATCCAGCGTAAGCTCTCAGCCAAGATGCTCTCAACTCTAAACTACTCCCCCTCCACCGTCTCCTCCGGAGAGGAGGCGGTGGAGTTTCTAAAGACTAATGACTGCGAGCTCCTCATCCTGGACATGATCATGCGCCCGGGCATGAACGGCCGGGAGACCTACGAGGCCATCCTCAAGTTCAAACCCCAGATGAAGGCCATCATCGCCTCGGGCATGGCCGAAGGCGAGGAGGTGGAGAAGGCCAAGGCCTTGGG
This sequence comes from Deltaproteobacteria bacterium, assembly GCA_031278795.1. The sequence continues at coordinate 20,642 of JAITJT010000050.1, forward strand.
AGCCACTAGCTTCATACTTAAACCCTACACGGTTATGGATCTGGCCAAGGCCATCTACCGCGCCCTCTACGGACAGCTCCCCTTAGGTCAAATGGGAGGAACTCAAAGTGAGTCTAGTCCCGACAATCAAGCCCTCCCCTCCGGGGAGGGCAGAGCTTGAGAATAAGAGCTCAAAAATGTACAATTATGTGGCCTCTTTAGGCTAAGCCTTAATTTTTACGATTCTTTTTTTTAAAAATTTAATTATAAGGCCCTGGCCTTGTCTTTGGCGCTCTTTGCCAAAGAACTCACCAAAAGAGTTTGATTATTTGCCAAAAAAAGGGCGTGAGGGGTTTTTTTAGGATAAACGCGCCAAAAAAAATCGCAGGAGTTCTAACTTGTCTGAAACATGCACATTGGTTCTCGACGAAGTCTCCGGAAGGATGGCGGAAAGGCTGGCCGCGTCCTTAAACGAGCTGGTGGACGTGGATCTCCTTCTCATGCGCATGCTAGAGAACGCGAGGAACCTAAGCAACTGCGAGGCCGGATCCATCTACCTCATCAGGGGCGACAAGCTGATACTGGCCAGCAGCCAAAATGACTATCTAGAGCGCATAGTGGGCGGGTCCTCACTCCTACCCTTCCTCAACTACACCATGGACATTGACCGCTCGTCTCTGGCGGGTTACGTGGCCGTGGAGCAGAAGCCCCTGGTCATCAACAACACCAGAGACATTGACCCGGACGAGCCCTTCGAGCACTGCACCGTCATCGACAACAAGAACGACTACTACTGCCAGGCCATCATGACCATGCCCATACGCTCCCGTGACGGTCAGATATTTGGGGTGATACAGGTCATCAACCCCACCGACGAGCGCGGCATGGTGAAGACCTTCTCCGAGCACGACGAGAGCGTCTTGAAATACTACATGGAGTGGGCCTCCATGGCCCTGGAGAGGGCCATGGAGCTCCACTCACTAACCATTCGCTCGGTGGAGGTGGTCTCCTTCCACGACCCCCGGGAGACCCCGGCCCACGTGCAGCGGGTGGCCTGTCTCACCCTCGAGCTCTATGAGTACTGGGCCTCCAGGCACAAGATTCCTTACATGGAGCGCTTAAGGGTCACCAACCTCCTTCCACTGGCGGCCATGCTCCATGACATAGGGAAGATGACCGTCCCGGAGTACATCCTCACCAAGCCGGGGAGGTTGGATCAAAAAGAGCGCAGCGTAATGGAGGAGCACGTCCTGGCTGGCGCCAGGCTCTTCCGCCACCACCGTACCTACCTAGATGCCCTCACTTACCAGATAATCTTAGACCACCACGAGCGCTGGGACGGAAGGGGCTACCCGGGCTGGGTGGATTTGGACACCCGCGAGCCCATCCCTGGACACATTGACTCTTTCGGAAAGGCCTTTGGGAAGAAAGGAGACGAGATCTCCATCTACGGCAGGTGCCTGGCCGTGGCCGACGTCTATGACGCCCTGGTCTCCCGCAAGAGCTACAAGGATCCTTTCGAGGAGTCCCTCTCCATTCAGATAATGGAGCAGGAGAGCGGCCATCACTTCGACCCGGAGGTGGTGGAGGCCTTGATAGCCAAGAGGCATATCCTTAAAAAACTCCTGGAGCGTTTTCCGGATAGCCTACAAACTACAGAGCTATCGACCGATCTACCTCTCGCCAAGGCCCCTGTTGCCTATCCTGTGAATTTTTAAATAACCTTAACCCAGAAAGCTTTTGAACTTGCGCCTAACTTTTAGTGTAAAGCTACTTAACTCTGCGCGCTAAATTAGCGCCCAAACTATAGCCAAATCAGGGCTCAGATTAGGGGCTAAATCAGCGTAATTTTCCAAACTTAAAGATAAACCCCGCCTTTATGAATAAGTGCCATCTTAGGCATTTCTTGCTCCCAATCATGTGAATAATTTCCTCCCCATGTTAGTTTAATTGTGAGATATTCCCTTTGCTTAATTACCAAAGGGCGGGGGATATTTATATTTTTTTTGGGGTATTGATATTCGTTTAGAAAAATTTTACAATTAGTAATGCTGAGCTCTCAAAGGCATATACAAGGAATCAGATGTATAAAAGGGAACAACATCTAGTAAAACTTCTTTTATATGTTTGAGTTATGTGTCTGAAAGTTAATGTAACAAGCGTTACAACAGATCCTAATGTAAATATTTAAAACTTAACTTAGGCGGCGTAAAGGCTCTACTGAGACAAAAAAGGCGCGCGAAGAGTTTCCCAAGACGTTCTCTAGACGTTTCACTTTTGTAGCTAGGGCGTTTAAAAGACGTTATGGGAGCTGTGTCAGATGGATTCTTTGGATTAAGGCTCAATAGTCACCTTTATACGCGAAAGAAACAAAGGGGAAACATAGGTATATAGATGAAAGCTGGTAAAATTGGATCGAGGATTTTTAAAATAATTCATTTATTGTTCATGTCCCTCTGGATTGGTGGTTCCATCACCCTTTACCTTATGGTGCTAAAGTTGGGACCGGGTGATAACGGCTGGGAGTTCTACGGATATTCGATGGCTTTGAAGTTTGTGGACGACGTGATCATAGTGCCCGGGGCCCTGGGAACACTACTTAGCGGGATACTCTTGTGCTGCTTCACCCACTGGGGCTTTTTCAAGCACCGTTTTGTTTGCGTAAAGTTTTTCCTCACGATAGTATGCATTGTAGTGGGGATTGTGGTGCTTGGGCCCACAGTCAACAACCAGCCCGGGATCATAGCCGAGTACGGACTTTTCGCCCTCGAGGAGCCTCCCTATCTGGCCAACAGGTCTAACTGTCTCCTGGGAGGTGGTATTCAGATCGTGGCTATCCTGTTCATGGTCTTCATATCAACTCTTAAGCCCTGGAAGAAAAAAGCCGCTAAGCCGCTCTGAAAGGAAATTTGGCGGGAAAATTGAGATTACTTATTGGTAGCTGTTAGGGTGATATTTCCCCAATGGTGGATATATATATTACGAAAACTTTTATTTTTTAAAATTATTTTCTTGGATGAAAATAATTTTTGTAAAATGTTTAGATTTTTTTGGGTACTAAAAAAATCTCGCCCTTGTTATCAAGATGGGCGGAAAGGGTTCTAGGAATTTTTTGCCCCGCTCTTAAGCCGTTTAAAAGCCTTAAAATATTTAAGGTGAGGCTCAGGCGGGGCTTTTCGCGCTAGGGCGCCTTATTCCTGTCTCTTGGTAAAATTAAATATTAAAATTTGGTACGGCTATTTAGCTAAAGTAAGTTTAGGCCGCTCTCTTTTGTCTTTTGATGTAGAAGATCCCCCAGAGCCCCAAGACCGCGAGCGGCCAGATGATTACGGGTATGAAGAAGAAGACCCTGGCTAAGAAGCTGTCCACCGTGAGCACGAACCCCTGGGTCGGGGCTCCCAGCTCGTCCTCGGCTCCCTCCAGCCAGAAGAGCATGTTGGAGAGGAGCTCCGCGTTCCCCGCGTAACTTATGTAGGCGTTGGAGGCGAGATCGCTATCCGCCACGAGCACCATTTTACCCCCGCCCTCAAGGCTTGTGGCGCAGGCGATGCTTAAGGGGCCCAAGGGATCGTCTTGGTCCATTTTAAAGTTTTTATCCCTTATGGACGTGAGATCCGTTTCCAAAAAGGACTCCTTTCCACTCTGGGCCAGGGCCCAGGTGTGCCCCAGGAAGGGCTGGGCTGGGTTTATTCCGTCTTTAGAACCTCCGGTATCAAGATCCTCTTTGGCGTAACTGGAGAGCTCTTGAGGCTTGATCTGATGGCTATCACCAGTTAGAAGCGGGGCATCTTTAGCTTGGGTATTTTCCCCTTTGGTCATGATGGCCCCGGTGATGGGCGCCATCACCGGTTGACTGAGCCCCAGGGTCACGGGATGCGCGGGGAGATCCTTGATTATCACGAATACGCTCTCAGTACCCGCTAGAGATGAGTCAGGATCCACCACCAGGCCGTCTTTGATCATAAGCCCGAAGGATTCTAAAAAACTAGGATCCACGGATGCCACCAGAGGATCTAAGAGTAACAGGGCCTTGCCGCCGGAGCCTAGATGTTTCTTCAAGGCTAGCTCTTTTTCCTCATCCAAGGGCATCCTGGGCCCAATTATCATGACAGTGGCGCCTTTGGGGAGAGACTCACTAGGGTTCCAGAAATAATCCTCCACATAGACCTTCTTCCCCTCCAAAAAGCTGCTCCAGAGGCTAAGGCCCCTGGGGCTCGCGTCCGTAGCTGAGCGCTCACCTTCGCCTTGGAGGTTGTAGATTAGTCTCGGCGCCGCAAGAAGCCGCAAAAGGGATGCGTTAATCGCGCTCTCGCTAAGCGGGCTAACTAGCTCCCTAAAGCTTCCGGAGCTAACTAGCACGGTGTTTTGTCTAGCCACCTCCAAAGATCCAGAGCTATCCTCGCTCTTACCGTAGGAAAGAGAGGTCTCGGTCTTTATTCTTGGCTGGTTCTTGGAGTAAAGGCCCAATAAGTGCTGGGCTTGGGGTATGAGGGCCGCGTCTCCCACATAGGCCTGAAGGGAAATGTCCTGGTCGATTTTTTGAAGGAGCGCTAGGGTGCGACTGTTTAGCTGGGTCTCCTTGGGCGCGGCAAGGTTAATGACCGGAAGCGCGGTTAGGGACCCCAGCGCCAGAAGGACAAGGAAAAAGGCTATAGCTTTAACTATGAGAGTGGATTTTCTAAAACCCCCTCCGCTTTTGAGCCAAGAGAAAAGACTCCCAACATTTCCAGGGAGGAATAGGACGAAAAATACCAGGGAGAATAAAAAGGAGAGCAGATAGAAGCCGCGGTAGTCGGGAAGTATAGAAAGAAACACAAGCCCTAGGATCAAGAATCCCAAGGCCGGCTTGAGGAGGCTTCTGCGCTTATCCTTAGAGGATGACTCGGGTTTTATTTCCCTATCCAAAGCCATCTATCTAGCGCCTGAGGTTTAGGGACCCTTCCAGATCGCTAAGTATCTGGGGGAAGAGCTCAGCTAAGGTCTCGGTCATCTGGCGCACCAGGTTCTCCGCGCGGTCCTCACCCTGTCTAGGCGTTAGCACCGGGGTCTTGTTGTAGCGGTTGGTGAAGAGCACCTTGGGGGTCACTCGTCTTAAATCATTTAAGGTGATGGTGAGGGAGAGCCGCAACACAGCGGGAGAGACGCTGTAGTCACCATAAAAGTCGGCTATCCCCACCTCCAGGGAATAGTCCGGGGCGCTAGCGCCCTGGAAGCGGACTATCTGGATGGAAGGGGAGTTAAGATCTAGGTAAGTTGCCAGGCTATCGGCTATGGCGCGCCCGGGAGGGCTGTAGAACTCGTTGTAGAAATCCGGCGCCAGCTCGTGGGCCTTCAGCTTGTAGACCAGCTTCTTGCCGTCATAGGCCGCGGGAGGCGGGCTGGAGGTGACCATGATGACCGCCCGGGGATTTTTTCGCAAAGTCGTGCCATCCGCTCCCTGCGACAGCTCCAGGGTGTAGGTGCGCACCAGGGGGTAGGGCCGCTCGGAGAGGCCGCAGCCCGAAAGGAAGATGGCGAGAAGGCCAATGACTAAAACGAGATGGATTAGGTTTCGCATGTTACAACCAGGTTCATGGATTTTTGGAAAGGCGGAAGAGATTCACCATTAAAATGCCAGGTATTATCTTTGAAATTATATTTATTCTTAACTTTTTCTTTGTCTTTCTTTCCTCTTTATCTTTGTAAAGAGACGCGAAATTAACTTGAAGAGTCAAAAAATAAAAAAATGAATTTATTTAAGGTTACATTCGGAAAAGTAACTTAAAACGCTTAAAGCGTAAGGAAAGCTGCGGAAAACAATTGAAACAAAGGAGGCGAAAAGGCATCAAAATCAAAGGGTTTTCGTCAAAAAATAAGGAGCTTTCAACAACAATATTTATCGCTAAAGATCTTAGTTGGATGCAAAAAGTTTTTTTAAACAAAAAGTTCAAAATTAAACTAGTGCGTATTATTATTTTTTGGGAGCCTTCTTTTTCATAAACTTTTGGAAAAAAAATTAAAAATAAAAAACAGAACAATTGAAGGGACAAAAAGAAACAAAAATTAAAATATAAAAGTAATTAAACATGTCAAAAAAACTTCTAAAACGTAAGTGCCTTGCGGACTATCCGGTTTAATAAATATTAAAAGCGCAACAGATTTTAGTAAAAAAACAAAAAAAGAAAAATTAGAAAAAGTAGAAAAAAAAGATCTTTTCGTTTAAATATTTATATCTCCATAAGCTTGTTTAAGCATCTTTAAAAGCATCTTAAATGAAAAGCTTCCTTTAAAACATCTTAAATAAAAAGCTTTCTTTAAAACATTTTAAATATCTTAAAACCCTAGCGACCCACCGGAGGCGGTCCGCCCAGGAAGATCTGGCTGGGATAGCGCCTGGCCAATTCCGAGAACTCCCGCAGATTCTCCGACATGACCCTCAGGTTGTCAAGGGTGGTGGGGAGGGTGGCCTGGGGGGTTTTCATGAGAGAGTCCAGACGGTTGAGGGTGCGCCTGGTGTCTGAGAGCATGAGCTCCAGCTCCTTAAGTTGCGCTCCGCTTAAAAAGGCGCTTAGTTCTGTTTTTAGACTATCGGCGAGTTCGGCTACGCTAGTGGCGGCGGTCTTGGTGTCCTTTATGGCGCCTAGGAGCTCCTCGGTGAATCCTCCGCTTTCGCGGTTGAGCTGGCTGGATATCTGCTCGAGGTTGGAAACCAGCTGGGTGGAGCGGTCCACCAGGGCCTTGAAATCAATGTCCCTGAAGGTTCTCACGATCTGGGTCATGCTCTCGCCAATCTCAAGGATAGTGTTGGGCATGCTGGGAATGATGAGGGCCGTGTCCCCGGGTATGACCGGACGCAGTCCCCCGGCCGAGGCGCTCTGAGTGGCCTTGGCGTCAGTTGGTGTGGCTTTGGGGCTGGCTTGGGCCCTTGGGGCTTGGCTACTGGATGCGTCCAGGTAGTCTAGGTTTAGGTAGGTTATACCCGATACCCCCTGGAAGCCCAGGTAAACCCTAAGGCCCAGGTCTATCTCGTTTTCCAAAAAGCGCCTGGCGTCAGTGGTGCTCTCGTTCTTCTCGCCGGTTATGAGGTCAGGATTCACGTTGAAACCCACCTTCACCATCTGCCTCCCTCCGGTCTCACCTGGAAAGCGGGTGATGGCGATGGAGGTGACCGAGCCCACGTTGAAGCCCCTAAACTGGACGCTGGCGCCTGTCCTGAGGCCCTGGACGCTGTGGTTGAAGAAGGTCTCGCAGTCCAGGAGGGACTGGAAGGACTGGCTGAGACCAAAGTAGAGGACGGCCGCCCCAAAGATAATTAGGGCCACCAGGGTGAAGAGACCGACCTTGAAATAGCTGCTTTTTTTGGACATAGGGGAACCTGAATTATGTGTGGCTTAAGACTAAATCATATGGCTTAAGAGAAAATATGAATGGTTTAAGGCTAAATAAAATAGACGTATTTAAAAGCTATAATTGCGGCTCATTGCGTAGGAAAAATGCCTTTGACTCAGGCACCTCGGATTCCTCCGAGAGGTACTTGGGGCTGCCGCTGTCCACTATGCCGTGGGCCTTCTTATCCAAGAGGATGGCCCGGTCTATGACCCTCATTATGCTCCTAAGCTCATGGGTCACCACCACGAAGGATATCTGGAGGTTCCTGGCCAAGGTGAGAATCAAATGGTCCAGCTCACCGGCCGTGATGGGGTCAAGACCGGCGCCGGGCTCGTCTAGGAAGAGGAGCTCCGGCTCCAGGGCCAGGGCTCTGGCTATGGCCGCCCTTTTACGCATGCCGCCGGATATCTCAGAGGGCATGTGGTACTCGAAACCTGAGAGGCCCACCAGGGCGAGCTTTAGCTGGGCGGCTTTCGTGAGGCTCCCGGGGGTGAGCCGGGTGTACTCCACCAGGGGCATGGCCACGTTATCCAGAAGGTTGAGATCCCCAAAGAGGGCGCCGGACTGGTACATGACCCCAAACTTGTGGCGGGCCCGGTTGAGGCTCGCCTCCCCTTGGGCGAAGATGTCCTCCCCTAAGATAGTGACAGTTCCGGACCTGGGAGTCTCCAAGCCCACCAGATGCCTTAGAAGAGAGCTCTTGCCGCAGCCTGAGGGGCCTAAGACGCCCAAGATCTCACCCGCCTCCACCTCAAAGGAGACGTGCTCCAGAAGGGGAGGCTCCCCCTCGTAGGCGACAGTTAGGTCCTTGACCACCAGGGGCTTGGGCTGTGTTGTTTCCTGGTCCACCCCCGCGGGCCTAAGGCCCGCGGGTGCGGCTTGGACTTGGTTTTCACCAGTTGAGGACATAGAACACCACGGCAAAGAGGCTATCTAGGACAGCTATGCAGATTATGTTGGAGACCACCCCCAAGGTGGTCGCCTCACCCACGGCGCTGGGGCCGTCCTTGGCGTAAAGGCCCCTTTGGCAGCCAATTAGGGCCACGGTGAAGCCAAAGACAAAGGACTTGAAGAAGCCCGTGAGGATGTCGGATATGTCCACGTGCTCGAAGAGCTCCTTCCAGAAAACAGCGAAGGGGTGCCCAATGGCCATCATCACCACGTTTCCGCCCAAGAGGCCCGCCATGTCGGCCAGAACAGTCAAAAGCGGGGTGGAGAGAGTCATGGAGACTATGCGGGGGAGGGCGAGGTCTCGCACCGGGGAGAGACCCATGGTTACCATAGCATCTATCTCTTGGTTGGACTTCATGGAGGCCAACTCAGAGGAGAATGCCGAGCCCGAGCGGCCGGTTAGCACAATGGCTGTCAAAAGCGAGCCCAGCTCCCTAATGATGGCTATACCCACCAGATCCGCCACGAATATGTCCACCCCAAAGAGCTGCATGACCATGGCCGACTGGAAGGCCAGTATGAGCCCCACCAGGAAGGCGACCAAAGCGGTGACCGGAAGGGCGTTGACCACGCTCTTTTCGGTAATCTTCAAGGTTAGCTGCCATCGTCCGGTCCAGGGCCGCAATATTAGCTTGAAGAGGTAGAGGGTCACCTCCCCGTAAAAGGAGATGAGCTGGTGGGCGTCTTTAAATAAATCCACCACCGCCTTGCCGGTGGACTCTATGAAGCCGTAGCTCTCCTTGGGTTCTGTCTCGGGTATGGACTCGGAGGTCTCCTGGGAGAGGTTCCAGATGGGCTCAAGGGTAGGGGGCAGGTTAATGACGTCGCTTATGATTCCCATGGATTTGAGCTTGTTCTCAATATCTAGGAGAATGGCCGCGCCATTAAGATCCAAGGAGTCGAGCTCCCTAAGGTCCAAGGTCACCTTCTTTTTGCCGGATTTCAAGATACCCGGGATGAGGGTTCTGTCCGGGGCGGTGAAGGCGTTGAGCTCACCTTTGAGGAAGATGGTGCCAGCCGCGTCCGGGCCCTGGAAGCTAAAGGGGCTCTTCATCTAGTTTTAGCCTCTTGGGCTTTTCTTATGAGATAGGCCCTTCTATCCCTCTCAACGAGAAATACGTCCAGGGCCTCCTCCCCAAAGAGGAGGGGGTCCATATAGGGAAGGCCCTCATACTTTTGGTTAAGGCAGCTCTCCCTCACGAATCCCGGCACGTCCTCCATGAGCCTGGGGAGGGTCTCGCTTACGTAGAAGAAGCCGTGGTAGTCGTGGATCCTGAGGGTGAGGCCGCTGGATTCCAGAAAGGCGCTGTCCGGATACAAGGGGCTCTCTTGGGGATGATCCGTGAGTATGGCCACCACCACGAAGGGTATTCTCCTTTCCTGGAAGTAGCTGAGGGTCTCAAGCGGAAGCGCCAGGAGATTCCCCTCTGTGGCATTACTAAAGACCTCGGCGTAGGAGGCGTTGGAGCCAGGATACATACGCTCACCATCCGAGCCGTCCATCTCCTCGGGAGGCAGCTCAATTTGCTTAAGCCGCACCGGGATTTTCAAGGTGTCCATGATGTCCAAGGCCAGGAGGGTGGAGGTGGAGAGGGGCTCTCTATCATCAGTTAAAAGTAGCATTGGTTCCTTGACCCTTAGCTTGATTCCGGAAAGGGAGGCGAAAGGGGTGTTCTTATGGGTTATGAGGGCGTGGCCCCTTTCAAAACCCAAGACCAGGGGCTGGAAGTGCTCGTCCCGGTAGGGGGCGTGCCCCAAGAGGCTCTTGGTCTCCACCGTGTCGAGAGAGAGGAAGGCTAGGGTTAGCCCGTCCGGATCCGAAAGGGAGAGCTTAGCCGCCGCCAGGATGCCACCATCACTTTCAAAGGATTGGGTCTCCACCATCCATCCCTCTTTGGAGGCTATCCTTTGGGAAAGGTCTTCCATGAGGGGCATCAAGGGATCCTCCGCCCCAAGTCCGGTCAAAAGCAAAAAGTCCTTACAGAGCGCCATGGGAGTAAAACCCAAGGTGGAAATGGTAAAGAGTAACAGCGAAATGAGGCGTTTGAGGGTGAAAAGTTGCATATGAGTGAACTTTTACAGACGTTTATGTGGTTTTTTTATGGATGATAAGAGAAAAAAAGAGCTTAACTTCAGAAAAAAGATCTGATGCAGCTAAAATTTAACCTTATTTTATCATCCCAGGGTGTTTTTTTTAGGAAAAATGCGCCCGCCGCGCCAGAGCCCCAGAGATTTGTGGGGATTGGGGCTCTTCTAGAGAGAAACCCGCCGGGGCGCGGCCTTTAAGGCCGCACCCCAGCGGGTCTTTAAAAACCATGGCCATGGCTAAACGCTAGATAGGCCTCTATGGTAAATATGCCATCAATAGCCAGCTTTACTTGGCCATAAGGCCCCTATCACTTAGCATCGCCACTTAGCACTGCCACTTAGCAGTGGCAGCATAGAACTTTCACTTGGCACTCCCTTAGGGAAAGGCACAGGAGCGCTATATGTGGTGTCGTGCGTATCAGCCTACTACAGCTTCCACCTAGTTCTGGGCGGCCGCGGGCTCCGGGATAGTCAAGGGGTATTCCTCGAACTGGCCGTTAACCACGCGGTAGACCTTGAAGATGCCGCCTATGACGTCTCCCCTCTGGTCGTAACGCACCGGACCAATGATAGTGTCCACCGTGTCCTCGGTGAGGTGCTTCTTGATTGTGTTTAGGTCTGTGGTACTTCCCGTGGCCTCTATGGCGTGGAAGAGAGTCTGCGCCGCGGCGATGGAGTAGAAGAAGTAGGCCCCTATGTCATCCTTGTGGCGGGAGCGGTGGTCGGCTATGGCCGCCCGGGCCTCCTCGGTGGTGCTGTAATCCGTCTGACCGGTCACGAAGGTGTCCTCCGCGGCCTGGCCGGCCAGGCTTAGGAACTGCTGGTCGTAGAGGCCGTCAGCCCCTATCAAGAGGGCGTTAGCCCCCATGTTCTTGAGGCTGATGGCGAGCTTGGAGCCGTCCGGGTAGTAGCCTCCCCAGATGACGGCCTCGGCCCCGCTGTCCTTGATGGCGTTCGCCACCGGGTCGTAGTCGGTCTGGTTGACGGTTACGCCCTGCTCGAGTACCACCTGGATGGGTTTACCCGGGAGGTCCCTTAAGTAACTTATGGTGTAATCCACCAGGGCCTTGCCGTATTCCGTCTTGTCGTGGAGAATGGCCACCGACTTCACGCCCAGCCTCATGAGCAGATCCACCTGGAGCTTGCTTTGGGCGGAGTCGTAGGGGGTGGTGCGGAAGAAATAGGGGTTCTGCCCGTCAAAGGTGAGCGAGGTCTCGGTGGAGGCCGCGGACACCAAAATGACCGCGTTGGCGTAGACGCTGAGCGCGCTGCGGGTGGAGGTCGAGCAGGTGTGCCCCAATATGACGGAGAGCCCTGAGGATCTGAGCTTGTTGGCGGCCGTGGTGGCTAGCGCCGGGTCGCAGGCGTCATCCTGGATGACCAGCTCCACCTGACGGCCCAGGAGACCGCCCTTGGAGTTTACCTGGTTGACGGCGTACTCAGCTCCAAATAGAGTGCTGCGCCCGTAGGCGGAGAGATTTCCCTGGAGGGCTCCGCCAAAGCCTATCCTCAAGGGTTCCTGGGCCAGCGCGGCCTCTACCGTTAAGAACAATCCTGTGACAAACAAAGACAAGACGATGGTTAGATATTTCGGCATAAAGCGCTCCTAATTAAGTTGCGAATATAAAATGCCTGGGATGGAAGAGCATCCCCCAGGCAAAGCTTCATTCAAAAAAAGGGGGGTATGTTTGGATTTTCCCCGCTTGGGCCGTGTTTGGATTATCCCTTAGGGAAAATATCTTATGTTTTAACTATAAAGCTCCAAAGCTTAAGAATAGTAAGGTGTTTTGGAATATTTTAAAAAAATGAAAAGCTCGCGAAAATTTTAGAAAGGCACTCAAAAATCTTAGAAACTATCTAAAAATTATAGAAAGGCGCGTAGATTAAAAATTTACGCTAAAGCCTAAAAAAGGCGTCTCTTATAATAAATAGATTCCTAAAATATTTACAAAAGCTAAGAAAAAAATGGCTGTTCATGAGTTAGGGATGGTCTAGAGGGCATCTAGGGAAAAAGCTTTGGATATTATCTTTAAAAGCTAGAAACACGGGAAATAAAAAGTAGCTCACGCTCTTTTCCACAGGGGAAAAAAGCGAGTTTAAAAAAGTCTATTAGCTATTGTGATTGATTATATAACATTGGGAAGGCCAAAAGCCTCGCGGCCGCTGGAAAAAGCCCGAGCGGCCTGGGATATTAGCAAAACAAAAGCGAAACAAAAAAATGAAGCGAAAAAAGCGAAAAAAAGTGAAACAAAAAAAGCGAAAAAAAACGAAAAAATTGAAACAAAAAAAGCGAAAAAAAACGAAAAAAAGTAGTGAAACAAAAAAAGTAAAAACAAAAAGATCTATATGAGACAAGGGAAAAAACAAAGATTTTGCCCGCTTTAAAAAAAACTATTCATGGGGCATCTTTGGGAGATGACTTAACTTATTTTGACGTTTCATTAACTTTTTTAGACGTTTAATGAAATATTTTAACGTTTAAGCAAATATTTTGGCCTAAGATCAACTTTTTAGGCGTTTTAATCATTTAAGCTCGTAAAGGTCATGTGAAATATGGAAAAATAATCCATGAAAGAGTTTCTTATGGAGCTTACAAATCCTTGAGCGGGTATTATATAAAATTTTGGCCTTTTTTTAAAGGGGCAATTGCCTTTCATCGCCTTTGAACCTTTGAAGGCTCAATTCGCCTATGAATAAATCGAGAAGAAGGGAAAGCTTTCATGATATCTTCGGCTCTCTTTGGGACTTGGGCCTTTTCCGGACATTTCTCCTCTAAATCGATATTTAGATGTTTGATTATATTAATGGCTAGATAATGTGGTAAGATAAAAACCGCCAAATTGACCTCCAGGGTCAAGGGGCCCCTCTTCGCTTTTTTTTTATCTGTTAAGAGAGCGCACATATGTGCTAAGATAGTTGTCGCTTTTTTTGGAAAGAAAGGGCCCAGAGCGCTTTCTAAAGCCTAAGGGGCTTCGCGATTTTAGTCCCTTTTTTCGTTTCCTTTTAGACACGTCAAAAATCAAATAAAACTGGTAAAACATGCTCACCACCTTGATATCCTTTTTAGTTCTCCTCATCATCCTCATCTTTGTCCACGAGCTGGGGCATTTTCTGGCGGCCAAACTCCTGGGCGTGAAGGTTCTCACCTTCTCCTTGGGATTTCCGCCCAGGCTCTTCTCCAAGCAAATAGGGGAGACGCTCTACCAGCTGGCCTGGATACCCATTGGAGGCTACGTGAAGCTCTTCGGGGAGGACTCCGGTGAGGAGATATCCAAGGAGGAGGAGAGCAGATCCTTCAGCCACAAGCCCACCTGGGTCAAATGCGTAATCGTCCTGGCCGGCCCGGCCTTTAACCTTATCTTCGCCATCATAGCCCTCTGGCTCCTCACCTGGGCCGTGGGCATCCAGCACCTTAACACCACCCTGGGCCCTCTGGATCCGGAAAGCCCCTTATATAAGGCCGGGGTTATGCAAAATGACGTGGTCACTAGGCTAAACGGCGTGGAGGTCAAGTACTTCGACGAGCTCCTCAAGGCGGAAAAGGAGGGGGGCGGAGCCCCCCTGGCCATCACCGTGGAGAGGGACGGTGTGTCTAGGGAGTTTAAGGTGACCCCTGAGGAAAAGGAGGGGAAGGGCGTTTTTGGGGACAAGGAGAGGTTCTGGCACGTGGGTTTCGTCTCCAAGACCGAACCCGTCCTAGGTGAAGTGGTGGCGGGTAAACCCGCCAGGAAGGCGGGGCTCCTCCCAGGCGACCTGGTCGTCTCGGTGAACGGCAGCCCCACCCCGGACTGGAAGGACGTGGTGAGGCTCATCCAGGGCCGGGAGGACACTGAGCAAGTTAATGCCGACGGCACAGCGGTACCCGTCCAGATAGAGGTGAGGCGCGGGAATGAGACCCATAGCTACACTATAGTTCCGGACATGGAGCCCAGCCAGGACCTGGACGGTAAGACTCGTTTCACTCCCATATTGGGTATTGGCTTGAAGCTTCCTCTTATCAGGGAGCCGGCCGGGCCAGTTAGGTCCTTTTTTATGGGGGCGGCGGATGCCTGGAGGATGGCCAAGCTCACCGTGGTGAGCGTGGTCAAGATCTTTCAGAACAAGATATCGGCCAAGCTCATGGGCGGGCCCATCATGATAGCGGAGATTGCCGGGAAGAGCGCCAGAGACGGTGTGGCTGACTTTGTCTTTCTCATGGCCTTCATCTCCATTAATCTAGCCATCATAAACCTCTTTCCGCTTCCCGTCCTAGACGGAGGGCAGTTCGTCATCTTCCTAATCGAGGGCATCAAGGGCAATCCCATCAGCATCAAGGTAAAGGAGGTTACCCAGCTCATAGGCATAGGGGCCCTGGTGGCCCTCATGGTGCTGGTCTTCTACAACGACATCTCCAGGTTGGTTACCAAGCACTCGGGGCCCAAGCCGGTGCAGATGGAACAGAAAAACGAGTAGTGCTCGCGCTCGCCTTCGACACGGCCACCCCCACACTCAGCCTGGCCCTCATCTCCTATGATCTTAGCCCACCTGGGGAAAAGAGCCAGCGACATGAATCTGGAGAAGCTAAGGCGACTCTTACACCAAGAGCCCAAAAGTTTACTATGAGCTATGAGCTTTTAGAGGAGACAGAGGGCCCGCCTCTATCCACCCACTCCAGCGTCCTTCCGGAGCTGGTAGAGAGCGTTTTCAAAAAGAGGGCCATCTCGGTTAGGGATCTTAGCCTCATCGCCTGCGGAAGGGGCCCTGGGAGTTTCACGGGCCTAAGGACGGGCCTGGCCTACGCCAAGGGCCTGGGTTTTGGCGCAAACATTGTGGTGGGAGTCCCCACGCTCGCGGCCCTGGCCTGGAATCCTAGTCTCTCTGACGGAATCTACGCCTCTAGCGTGGACGCGCGCCACGGAGAGATTTTCGTGCAGCTCTTCCGCCGCCTGGAAGGAGAGCTAAGGGACTTATCGGGGATATTGGTAGCGCGTCCAGCCCAAATCTGCCAGACAATCAAAGATAGCCTCCAAGAAGGAGGCCATGATCCTTCCAAGGACCCTATTAAGCTGATAGGCCCTGGGGCGGCCTTGGTGGAGGCGCTGGACGCGGGTTTTGTAAAAGGCTCCCTCGACGGCCCCAAGGCCTCAACCATCGGAGTACTGGGTATACGCCTGAACCAGGAAGACGGCCCGGAAAAACACCCTCCGCTTCCCCTCTACGGAAGAAGCCCGGCCATATTCAAGACCTGGATTCCACCTAGGAGGCTCCCCGCCTCCTCGTAAGATTCGCTTAAATAAATTTGCAAGCGCCTTTACCTAAATTGGGTATTGGCGTTTTTTTTGGCGTTATGCGCCTCGATATTTGTGTATCGCGGCGCTATATAAGGGACTTAGTTCAAATCCAACAATTATGGGATGGATTTAATGTACCTCCTCAACGGAAAAGCGCCTTGACCGGGCAAACGCCGTCATAAGAGATAATGCTGATGTTAGGGAGCGATTTTTAAAGGTAGCTTCCAATAACTTTTTTTGGAATGGAAGACCAGGTTCCAGAAAATTACGGAGTAGCAACTTTTCCTTCGAGCTACAATATGGGATCATTTTCTACGGCGTATCTCATGGGCGTGGCCGACACCACCGCGTAGGAACGAGCGCTTAACAGCTTAAAGGCTTTGACCGCTCTTGCCAATCCCCCTGGTTATAACATTAAAACCAGGGAGAAAGTAAACAGTGATTCCTGAAACGCCATATTCCGTATACCTTAAGATCATCTATGAAGAGGCATTGTCTAGATATCAGAAAGAAACTTGTTTACTGCTTGACGAGACTGTCTAAAAACTCCATATGTCGTTTGTCTTCTTGAATCTTTCAATGGAAAGTTCCGAAATATCAATCAAGTTGAAAAAAATCCTTGGGAAATCTAAGGACTATCGTTAATTTCTGGTGATATAAAAAAAGTGTTGAAGCGCTGGGAGCAATTTAATGTCAATTTGGGGTCGCTGTCCACTGGATTATCGCAAAAGATACCACAGGTTCTAAGGCTTAAGCTCCTGCGACAGAGGTACTTTAGAAAGTTTACCTTTATTGGAAAAGACTCCGCTACCAGATCACCAAGGCATACCTTAGCCTCATGGATTAAAGAATTTAATTGACCGATAGCCTCAAAAGAAAGAGGTTTTCGGTCATTATTTTTTTGTATTACATGTCTAGAAGGAGCCGTATAGACGTTTGTGATTCAAGATTATTTGTTTAGAAGTTTATCAAAATGAACAACATATTCTCACTAAAAAAAGAACCGCGCAAAAGCGGTGAAAAATTGAGTTTATCCAAAAGGCGTTCATTATTTTTCCAGCCAAAGAATTGAAGGCATCCAAAGCTTATTGTTTGTCACCTATGAAAAAATTTGTGTCTCTCCAATTACCCGTTGTATTAAGGTTTCTTTTTAGGGGATTTTCTTCTGGAGACCCATTGGGAAATGAAGATATTTTAGCGTTACGCGCTGAGCCACAGGTTGTAGGTTAGAAAGTTAGATACCATCGTTAGATTCCTTAAGGCTAACTATAACTTTGAAATTTTTTGAAGGGAACGCGCTTTATTTTGGGCTTGGCCTGAAGGGTCAAATCTTTATGATGATTCTCGACAATTTTGTGGTAAAATGTGAAATATGCTCCTTTAACTGTTGCTAGTGCAGACTAGGCATGCAGATGAATAAAATTGTGATGGGTTAAATCATCTAAGAATTTGACCAACGCTCATGCTGATTGAATGTGGCGGTTTACCATCTCCTTTTTGAAGGCCTGGGCTTAAGGTATCAGGTATTTTTTTGTTACTGCCAACTAAGTTGTGCCAACTTTGTTGGCGCCAACTAGTAAGAGCCGGGAACTTAGTTGGCATCTCTTGCTAAAATTGTAAATTTTATGTAAAATAATCTAGATTAAACAATGCTTTTTTATTTTTCATGACAACAGGCGACTAGAGTATACGTACCCCTATTTATTTTTTTACATATATATAGTAGCACTCTTTATTTACTCTCAAGATGGAATCGCATCCCTGGCTTGTATTTCTATAAAATGCTTAACACGTAAATTTTTGGAACACATATAATGCCTAATTTGAGTAATCTTTCGAACAACCAAAATATATAAAAATTTAATTTTTACCTGTAATTAACTGTAATTAATGTTTATTATAATAAAAAGCAATTTTTTCTAACTGTATTATATTTAGTTGGATATTTCTAAAAAATTTTTGTTACTGCCTTAAGTAGCTTCATAGTTAGCAATCATCCTATTTCTTTTGGCAGTGTTTATATCACTATATGTAGTGTGCTTTTATATTGATTGACCTCTATGATGTGTATTTTCCATTATATCAGCTACGGACGCACAATCAGAAATCTTCGACAAGGTGTTTTTAACTCGGTTTAAGCCTTAACATAGAGTAAAAAACCATTTTTTTGTGGATTTCAAAAAACAAATTTGTTTCCAATTTTAGCTGAAAAATCCAATATAGAGTGGGTATTTTAATATATATGCACTGTATGCAGTGGGTTAATCCTTAAGATTTTTATTTTGTGCTTTGAAATAGTGGCCGCATTAATCTAGCGGAAGCAAAAATTTTTTTCTCGGTCAAATTATTTTTTTATCTGCCTTTCGCAAGGGAAAGTGAGTGAAACTACTGATTATCGCTTCAAATAGTTCTGTATTTCGTTCTTAAAGTCTTTACCGGTTCACGACTATCAGCTTGATTATTTAGGCTAAATTGCTCGTTTTGGTACAATTATTGCACTTACTTTACTGACTAAATTTTTTTAATATTAAAAACGTCAATATCTGAATAAGGGCTCTCCTATTTTTTTCTGTTTTTAGAAAGATCCAAAACTTCTTTTGTGAAGTATGGAAATTTCCAATCAACTTTGGCTAAATTCTTATTTTGCTGCCCTTAACTTCCATTTTCCTTCCACATTTTTTTTAGAGTTCAAGTTTAAAGTGGTCATTTCCAAAAATAGCCTATCCGCGTTTGGCGTTGGCTTGTTTCTTCCTATCACTTTAAAGTTCAATGGGTCAAAGGCCATAGAGAGGTAATCATCGTGTTTCATATAGCCAAAAAGCAAATCGCTAACCAATTTTCGAAAGTTTTGAAAATCAGCTCACTGTTTTTTATTATCGCAGTGATCGCCGCTTTTTCGGCTTTGACATTTTTCACTACGAGCCTCCTGGCGGATGGAGTGTATATAGGCGACAAAACCGCGTATCAGTCATCTCCGGTGCTCGCCTCGGGGAGAACTATCCCCCGCGTGCTTTTGGTCATCTCCAAAGACATTAAGATGTTCGGCCAGGCCTATAACGAGCTTACCGACATGGATGGGGACGGTCGTATTGACACTGGTTTCAATCCATCGGTCATTTATTACGGCTATTTTGACTCCAAATCCTGTTACGAATACTCTACAACCACATTGAACACCTACACAAAAGAGGACAGAACCCAGTATTTCATAAGAGTTAAAGACACAATCGCCGACGACTCCCAGGAAACACTAGATACCCAGAAGTCAAGAAATGGCATAGCTAACTATGTGAAGGCTGCAAGGGCTGTCCACTACGAGACCGGTGAACAGATCGGCATCTGCCAGGCAGGATACACCGGAAATAGCTCAAGCTCGCCAATTTCTGGTAGATATTTCAGCGGAAATTGGCTAAATTATGTGACGATGTCCAGGATGGACGTCTTAAGAAAGATCCTCTATGGTGGCTACCGCGTGGAAGACTACTGGTTTGGAGGTGGGATAGATGACAATCGCTCCGTTCCCAAGCTGATGAGCGCCGCTGCTTCGGTCTATCTTCCTAGCTATGTGGACAACAGAACAATACTTGAGTCATCCTTCCTCCCCAGGGATTCAACTGTTTGGGGAACCGATGTCCTCGCGGATAACCGCTGGAACGCAGAAACACCTCTTACCAATTATTATGACATATCAAAGTATACCCCCTTTACAAAACCAGCGGCCAACAAAGCCCATTATTTTGCTAGAACCCGCTCGGGAATCGCTGAGTCACCTGCCAATCCACCTTTTCCGGTACTCCAGTTCATCTTAAACGGTGATACCTCCTATATGGGTAGCACCATTAACCCAACCAAGAATGACTCAAATGCAAAAGGTCGCTATTACAACTGGGTTTTAAATGAAGGACCGAATCCTTCTTCTTCATATTTAACAGATAGCGGTAGAAATGCTATTAAGTCATATAACGTGAAGGTAAGGGTATGTCACCCATCAAATTACGGAGAAGGTGAGGGATGTCGCCTCTACCCATATTATGGATTCAAGCCAGTGGGACTCCTTCAAACGAATGGAGAATCTGGTGATATGTATTTCGGCCTTCTTACTGGTTCATATAATGAGACCACTTTCCGTAAAGGCGGGGTTCTGCGCAGCCACATAAACGATCTCTCTAGTGCCGTGGATCTACAAACCGGCCAAATCAAAGCTGGCGGACTAATTTACGCCATCGACACACTTCAGATAGCTGGAAGCCCCAAACACAGTGCCACAAATCCAGCGAGCAGTTACTACTCCTCGGGTGTGTCTTGGGGAAATCCATCAGGTGAGCTGCTTTATGAGGCCACCCGTTACTACGCCCGATTAGCCCAAGGTGAAGGTGAGAGTGCCATTCAACCCACAACCGCCTATGTTCCGACAACTGAGACTGCTTACAACTATAAAGTCGCTTCATATCACAAAAACTGGACAACTATACCAGATCTTCCATCCGGCGACTGCGCCAAACCCATAATCCTCTTTATCGCGGAAGAGGACAGCGATTTTGACGGCGATGACGCGGTCAACTCATCAGACAACGCCTTGACGAGGCCCGTCTTGACGAGCATCAAGAGCAATGTGGCATCAAGCCTTCCTAACGCCTTTAATCTTTCCACCTATTTGGACAAGATAACGGCAAACGAGCAATTTCCATCGTCTTCGAAATATTTTATATCCAAGGATAGCACCGATGACTGCAACGCCAAGACTTTAGGCTCCCTTAAGGACGTTAAGGGAATGTGCCCCAACAACCCAGCGTTTGAAGGCACCTATACCGCCGCGGCCGTGGCTTATTACGCCCACACCCATAATTTTTCCCAAACAGATGAGTTGCAGTTGCCCATAGATGTCTATGCTGTCACCATGAGCACCAACTTTCCCAAGCTGGATATTCCGGTCTACAATTCAAATGGGACTGTCGCCAAGAAGATATCTATACTTCCGGCCTCCATGAGTGATAGGAGTAACGTCACGACCAAGGACCGCATCTTGGGATTTCTCAATTACTACGTCCAGGAGTGGCATGTTGATCCCAGGGGTACACCTTATCACATTAAGATCATGGTGAATTTTGAGAATGCTGCCATCGGTTACGACTCTAAGAATAGCGACTCTAGCGCCATAAGTTCCGATTGGGACTCTGACCAGCTTATTGAGTATGAGATAGATCTCTTAACCTCTTCTAGCACCGCAACCATCAAACGGAAAACAACGGTTTATCCCACTAATACTTCTCAGACAGCTGGCGTTCTGAAGAAGTATTACCCAGACAAGAAATTTTACGCATTTATCACCCCAAACAACGATACCTTCACAATCGAGCCCTCAGAGGTGGAGGGTCTCGCGATTTCCACCTGGAAGGTGCAGAGCTCCGCGAGTCGTAACCAGACGATGGGCTATGTCATAAGTGGTTCCACCAGGGACGCGACTTATATGGAAATTACCCACGCTTACGGTATCGCCAAAAATTTTACCTCGGCTAAATGCAACTGGCCGAAAGGCGCGGGAGGACAGGCCTCTGCTGACGGGTCCTGCGGGGTCAAGACAAGTATAGGCAACGCCTTTGGCTCAGGCGATGCGCTGACCGCCAAGGTCATAAGGAATTTCGAGTTCAATTCAGAGGCGGATGCGGTTGGAACTTATCTCCCAACCCCCATGTTTTTGGCTGCGAAATACGGAAGCTTCGAGGATGACAACGACAACGGAGTGCCGGACACTGGCGAATGGGAAAATGCCAAGGGCCTTCCCAAAAACTACTTCCAGGCAACAAACATAGCCCAGCTTCCAGCGCAGCTGCAGGCAGCCTTCCAGGATATCGCCCGTTCCATCACCACTGGAACGGCAACGTCGGCTACAGTGGACACCCTCCTTGGCGGTGGTGTGTCCCTTCAGACGCTTTACTATCCTGAGTACTCCAATCCCAACAATCCAAGCCAAAAGCTCCGCTGGGTGGGCTCGGTATTCGGACTCTTTGTGGACAGATACGGAAATCTCAGAGAAGACAACGATGGAGACGGCATCCTCGACGTTGAAAACACAGAAGACGGAAGCAAGGGAGACTATATCCTCACTTTCAGCAGTAAAAAAACCGACCCCGCCAACCCGCCGAAATGTTTTGCAAGCGGACATTTTCTCTCTCGCTGTTATTCACCTTACGGCACAGATGAGCCCATATTGTTCAGTGGTGACCAGGGGCATCCAAAAAATGTCCACCAGATACAACCCCTTTTCGACACGGGCAAATGGCTCGCCTATTTGGACAGCGAGAAACTTATCAGTCTGGGGAGCCGGGACTACAACGCTGCGGCAACCATCGCCAGAAGCCAGAGGCTTATCTATTATGGCAAGCCAACTGGATCGAGTGTCGCCATGGCCAAGTTCAATACCGAACCAGGGACAAGGGCGGATCTCCTGCCGCTCATGACATTTGAGAACTTCGATGAAACCATACCCAGTACCTCAAGCAAGGCTCAGGCGACCCATGCTGTCATTGAGTGGATTATTGGTAAAGACTATCCCAACTTTCATAGATCCAGACAAGTTGGCGATCCGTGGTCCGATAACATCAAAACAATAACCTGGCGCCTGGGAGATATCATCAACTCCAAACCCATTATCGTAGGGACTCCCGCCAGCAACTTCGATCTGCTTTACAAGGACATGGAATACCAAACATATAAGCTCTCCATGGCCGGAAGGAGACAGATGGCGTATTTTGGAGCCAATGACGGGATGCTCCACGCCATAAACGTAGGGTTTTACGGTTCGCTGTCCACCGGAAACGTACGTTTTTCCACGCAACCTATAAATGGTACTCCAGCCACTGATCACGATCTGGGGGCTGAGATCTGGGCATATATACCAACCTCGCTACTACCCCACCTCCAGTGGCTACCGGATTTCGAGTACAATCACAGCTACTTTGTGGATTTGAAACCCCTGGTGGCTGACATAAAGATTGACGGCAGCTGGAGGACTGTGCTGGTGGGAGGTCTGAGGCTGGGAGGGAGGCCCATCCCCGCCCCGGACGCCGCTGCGGCAGGATCGGACTTTTTCTATTCGGAAATTTTCTGCATCGACGTGACTGATCCGGAATCTCCTCCTCAGCTTCTATGGCGCTACAGCTCTCTGGAGGCGGGTCTCACGGTTGGGCTTCCCAATTTTGTCTCAAGCGAGGGAAAATGGTACGTGGTAATACCCAGTGGCCCGCGCACAGATGAGGTGGACAGCAATTACGCAGTCAATGCGGCACATAGCCAGCCCTTTGTGCTGTTCGGCTCAAATTCCCCGTATTACGGTTACAGCTCCCAAAAGGCGCGCCTGGTTGTGCTGGACGCCAAGACGGGAGTGCCCGTGGTTGACATTAGCGATCCAAATCATGCCGACTATCTCCAGGCAACTGAAGAACGTAGCTTTTTCAACAACCCCTTCCTTCCCATAGCCCAGAACAGGGCCCCCAATTGGACCAACCACGTGCTCTATTACGGGCTCACCATAGCTAGGGACGGATCGACAGGCCTTGACTCAGGCGCGGTCTATAGGCTGCAGATGGTCGACTCCTCAGGTAACGCCCTGGATGTCAGGGATTGGAAACTCAAAAAATTCTATAACACCGACCGGCCGGTAACAGGCGCCGTGAACTCCACCTATGACAATTTGGGGAACCTTTGGGTTGTCTTTGGCACGGGAAGGCTTTGGGGCCAGGAGGATGTTTTACCCTGCGTGGCAGTTCTCAATGCGAACATTTGCAAGGCGAACCATGACCAGTATATTTTCGGAATCAAAGAGGGCATTGACTCACAAGGAATGTTGACCTTCGCCGACATGTCGAGCGCCCATTTGATAGATGTGTCAGGGGCCAAAGTCTTCAGAACCGGAGTGGTCTCGGGCCTGGCCTCGCAAACTGGCATCACCACGGCCGCGGGCGGGACGTCCCAGTACTACACCTTGGCGGCTGAGATTAAATCCGCTGCTGTGGGTGGCTACAAGCGCAAGCTTTCCAGCGGCAAAGTCTTCTATTCAGGTAATGACGAAAATGGTAATCCCCTGGACCACCGTTTTGAGATGATAATCACCCAACCCAAACTCATCTCCATGGGTAACGGCAGCTCTTACATGGCGTTTTCGAGCTTTGAACCGTTGGAGTCGGGCTGCGGGGATAACGGTTATGGTTTCCTCTATCTTGTTGACACCTTCACTGGTCTCCCGTCTCCCAACATCTACGAGGCATTCTATACTAGCGAAGGCTCTAAACCCACGGGTCTGGAGGAGGACGAGGTAGCTGGGGTTCTGACCACAGGCACTGGAGTGCCAACCGAGGCTTACATCATGGCCACATCCACCGGTATCAAGGCTTCGACATCGGCGCCGGACATGAGTATCCACTCGATAGAACTTAATGGTGAGGATTATGCCGGTGAAGGAATCACTTCCTGGAAAGAGGTCATGAATTATGGTTTCGAGGTTCCTCCAGCAAAAATGGTGGAAGGACTTGATGGAATTTAGCCAACAACCATAGCCCTTGGATTTGAGGGCGTGTTCACAGGCGGAGCTAGGCTTCTTGATATTTCAAGATAGCTAGCTCCGCTTTTTTCATAAAAAATGCGCAAGGGGGCTTACCTTGCGCATTTAATAAAAAACTTTGTTGGGGTGTCAATTGGGGAAGTTCCCCGCAGAAGATTTCTATAGGCTTCTCCTTTCAGCTATATCAGAATCATCCACCTAAGACGCTTGAAATAAGGTGGGCGTCATCTTAAGCGCTAAGCGCTTAAGAGCGTTTTTACAAATCCCTTGAGCTTAAAGGCTGTGTTTTGCCGTCCCCTTTCCCTCAGGTTTTTCAGCTTAAAAAACCTGAGGGAGTAGAGGGAGGGCATGCTAACATTCTAGTGTAGCGTGGGATTTATAAATACGGGATCGTTTATGGTTTTCGGGAGATTTATCTTTTCAAGGGTTCTTTTTAGCTCGTCTATGCCCTTGGCTCCCGGGTAACAAGCGGCTATTATGCCCATGAAGTTGGCTGTCTCGATTATGGCCTCTATGATGAGTGATTTCTGCCCCTTGAGCTCATAGTCCAGGTTTTCCAGAACCGGCTTGAGGTAGGAGAGAACCCTCGATGCCGCCTTGGCGTGTCCGCGGCTCAAAAGTGACAAACTTGTGCCGGAGAAATTCTGCTGCCCGGCCTCATTGGCCACGACCGCAGCCAGCGCCCTGAATTCTATGTTCATGGACTCCCTATCGTCTTCGGTCAGATTGGTCTTTTCGGAAGCGGCCTTGGAGGAGAGATCCATCATGCGTGATATGGTGTCTTTTAGAACCAGATAGCGCTGGAAGGCCTGATTCAGGTCGTTTATAACTCCGGGGAGATCCTCCATCTGCTTTTTGGCGGCCCTCACTGCCTCGGTCACGTCTTCCGGAATGCCTTTTTCAGCCGGAAAATTGAGGACGCTGGCCAGAAGAGATGTGATGTTGTTCATCTCCTCAAATTCATTAAGCAACATTAACATTTTAGTTACCTCCATATCATAAAGCCCGTAACTGAGGCTGATTGTTATATTTTTTATCCGTTGAGGAGGGACAGGGCCATTTCCGGAAGGGCATTGGCCTGGGATAGAATGGCTACGGCCGCCTGGGATAATACCTGATTGCGGACAAAGTCGGTCATCTCGTAGGAGATATCCACGTCGGATATCTGGCTTTCAGCTATCTGGAGGGTGTCGTGCATGGTCTCCAGATTGGCCAAGGTGTTCTCCAGGCGGTTCAGGTAGGCGCCCAGCCTGGAGCGGCAGCTCTCCTTTTTGGCGATTGCGTCGTCAATTCCCTCTAAGGCCTCCTGAGCCGTGCTCTGGGTGCGGATTCCAGCCGCCCTGTAGCCGCCGTCCGAGGCGTTCTGTATCTCCACGAAAGTCTCGCGGTTGAGGCCCGTTACCCATCTAGGGCCAGTTCCCAACAGGGCTTCCCCTCCAAAGAGCGCGCCCCCGTAGCGGTAAAAGTTTATGTCATAGGCGGAGTTCTCAGAGCTTGAGCCCGCGTTGAGGATCCACAGATCCCTTTCATCTCCAGTGTCCCTTCCCTCCAGGCGCACGCTGTAGGTTCCGTAGCCGGTGGGCTGGGCCTTGAGAACCCCCCAGTGCTCGCCGCCGTTTCCAAAGTAAGAGCCGCCCACGGCCTTGGTCTCGGTCTCGTCGTTGTACCACATGATGGCGGAGCCGTAACCAGCCACTCCGTTGATGGCCGAGCCCAGCTGGTCGTCGGATCCGAATATGTCATCATGATTCCCGCCTTCGCGGTTGAAGACGTAGACCGAGCGATAGCCTTGCTCATAGACATAGTCTTCCACTTTCGCCCAGAATGTGTCACTGTTTTCATTGACGGAGTGGGCGAAGGCCTCGGCCACGTTAGTTATGGCCGAGTACTCCGTAGACGGGACAATGGAGTAAAATTCATAATCGTCCGCGTTTTCACAGGCGCTCTTGGCCATGGAGGCCGAGCCCAGATAGTAGATCTCATCACCTAGGCAGATCCTATGGGCATTGGTGTTGGCGTTTGCCGAGCCTCCCACCAGGGAGTCGAAGGTTTCTCCGTTTCTTATGTCTATGCGTACCCTTGACTGGGTTCCGCGGTTGACTTGGTCGAGGAGCTTCTCAAGGGTCTCTCCTTCCTGAATCTGGTAGGCGCCAGCCACATAGCGGCCTTTGTTGAGCGAGGTGTCAACCACCTCTCCTAGATCCCAGTTGTATCCGTAAGAGAATATCTGCCCTGAGACCCAGCCCGAGACGGCCTGGGTGAGGCTGGGAATGCCACCTCCGCAGCAACCGTCCGTGGCGTCTGTACCGGACGCGGGCATGGTGCTCCAGATGTCGTTCTTGAAATCCCCGCCAATGCTTAAGCCCGAGGATACCGAGGCCCTCAAATCGCAAACCTTTATGAAGTAGTAGTCTTCAGCGATAGAGTCCCTGGCCCCGAAATGTACTTTTAGTCCCTGACCGTGGTGCATGCTGTTTATGCTCCCGTCCAGGATCTTTATTCCGTTGAACTCCGTGGCGTTGGCGATGCGGTCTATTTCGGCCGCCATCAGCTGGTACTCGGAGTTGATTATTTCACGCTGCAGAGTCGTGTAGGTTCCGGTTGAGGCTTGCTGGGCAAGCTCTCTCATTCTGATGAGTTTTTCATCTATAATCACCATAGCCGCCTCAGCTGTTTGGAGGAGACTTATGGCATCGGCTACGTTTCTCATGCCCTGTTCTTTGTTCTGGATGTCGGTTCTCATTTGCTCCCGAATGCCGTAACCAGCAGGGTCATCTTTTGGTGAGTTGATTCTAAGACCAGATGCGAGCCGCTGGGTGTTTATTGCCAGTCTTGAGTAGCTCTGATCCAGACTGTAAGCGGCGGTAAGCGCCGGCATATTGTGGTTTATTACTAGACCCATGACAGACCCCCAAAAAGTCTTTTAAAATTGAAGAAAGTTTGAAAGCCCTCAAACTTCCTTCAGAATTCTTATCGACTTCATGGGAAAAGACTTTAATCTTTTTCGACATTATTTTATTTTTTTTGAAAACATCTTTAAACTCACCTCTTTGGCGCTTTAAATTATTTCTACAAAGGAGCAGAAAAGCCTAAATATTTAGATAGCTTTAGCTATAGTTTACTTGAGCTTTATCGTAAATCCCAAGCTGATACCTCCATATAATAATGTTGCATATCAAAGCCTCTATAACAAATCCTAGGGAAAATCCTTTTCATTATTCATAAGCGTTCCAAAATCCGCTTATTTATAGCAGCTATTGGGCCAAAAAAATTCACCTAACAAGTTTAAAAATACCAAGATATTAAGGTTTCTTAAAATATAATAATCATATATGCCTTAAGCTTTGCTTAAAACTTCCATATTTTTAGGATCTATTCTATTATGAATTGTAGCTAGGATTCACCAAAATCCCTAGCTTAAGCTAACTTTACGCTCACGCTTTCACTCGGTTCACAGATTATTTGATGTTTCACAAAAATATAATTATTATTTGATATATTCCCTCATGATTCCGGGCGGCTTCAAAATGCCTATCCGCTTGAGTTACTCGCAAATTAGATTTCCGTGTTATCTAAAAATCCAGAAGTCTTTGATGTTTTATTAATTTTTTTTCTCTGAGATGTATATGCGATGGTTATGAGGTGGATACGATGGGGGTATTGCATAATGCTAAAGCGTTTTCTTCTGATCCGTACCAAGAATTCTCCAGAGTGCCTTTATATAAGGTCATGTGCTTTTTTTAAGTTAGGGCTGAGGCAGGGGCTGAGGCTGTGGCTGGCTGGCTGGCGGGGGGAGGGTGTAACTTAAAATTTTTTTGGGAATTTAAGGGGAGTGGGCCAGGAAAGGGCTTATGAGCGGGGGGGGAGGAAAATTTGCGGAACTTGCAACGGCAGCGCTTGTGTATAAGTGGCTTTGTAGGGGAGGCACTTTTTCGTGAGACTAGCTAAGGTATCAAAAGAAAAAAATATAAAAACCCCGTGTTTGAGAGGGAACATAAGTTACTAATATTTAAGGCCTAAGGGTAAAGGTAATATCTTTATCATTGAAACATAAGCATAGAAATGAGGAAAAACTTATAAACAGG
>JAITJT010000063.1 GCA_031278795.1 Deltaproteobacteria bacterium
GGGAACCCTGGGAGCATGTCCCTGGGAGGGATGAGGGCGCTTAGTAGCGATTCTTTGTCCATTCCCTTGGCCGCCTGGCTTAGCGTGTAGGGGCCTACCTTTTGGCGCCTGAGGCTATATACCGCGCCTGTTGTGAGACCCAGGGCCTCGGAGAGGTCACGGGCCAAGGACCTTATGTAATAGCCGCTGGAAACCAAGGCTTTTAGCCCCACAAAGGGCCCCTCTAAATACCCGAGCTCCAGGCTATAACAGCGTACGTCCCGAGCCTCCAAGACTAAGGCTTTACCCTGTCTTGCCAATTTGAAGCTAGATACCCCTCCCTTCTTTATAGCTGAGAAGGCTGGTGGCACCTGGGCCTGGAGGCCTCGGAAGCTCGCGAGGGCCTTTCTGACCCTCGCAAGATTTATAGCAAAGGCCTCCCGGGGAATAAGCCTTTGAAGTATTAAAGGGTCTTTTAGCTGAAGCTCTCTCTCCTTTAAGCCCTGGTGAAGGGTCATCCGGTCA
Source organism: Deltaproteobacteria bacterium (assembly GCA_031278795.1). The sequence continues at coordinate 505 of JAITJT010000063.1, forward strand.
AGGGCCCTGAGCCCTTGACCGGAATGGCCGGATGATGGCCTGTGAGTCGTGTTAGCCAAAAAGGTAGAGAGATTTGGTACTATCTCCCCGCTTATGTCCAGGGTGGAGCTTGTTAACCCTAGGATTATCTCCACCTGGTAGAGTTTATTTAAGTCACTTAGGTAAGGGGCCAGCTTGGTGGCCTTTCCCACAAGCATTCCCATGAGCCCGCTGGCCATAGGGTCCAAGGTGCCTAAGTGACCCACCTCCTTTTGCGAAAGGGCCTTACGCACAAGGTCCACCAGGTCGTGGCTGGTGGGGCCTTCCACTTTATCCAAAAGGATGAGGCCCGAGTGGAGGGGGGTTTTTGGCAAGAGTTCTCAGTCCCCCAGCATGTACTGGGCCGCCACCTCCAGGAAACGGTCGCGAGCGTGCTCGATATTCTCCACGTGGTCCGTGTAGGCCGCGGCCAGGTCGTGTCCACCTCCCCCGAAGCGCTGGGCTATCATCCTGGCGCAGACGGGGGGTTTACTGCGGAGGCTCACCTTGATTCCACCCAACATATCCTCTTTGATGAGGGCTGAGAGAAGAACACCGGAGATGGACCTGGGGTACTCGATGAAGCCGTCGGCCTCCTCCATCCTGGCGCCTGCCTCCTCCAGCATGGCGGAGCTTAGGAGCATTACCGCCACCTTCCCCTCCAAAAACAGCTCCAAGGAGCCCAAGGCCTTACTCAAGAGCCTCATCCTGGCGATGGAGTGCCCACAGTTTAAGGCCTCGTGGAGCCTGGCGAGCTTTCCGCCGTGCTCCACCAGCTCGGCCGCCTCCCTGAGGGTGAGAGGGGTTGTGTTGTCCTGGGTAAAGAAGCCAGTGTCCGAGACGATTGCGGTAAGAATCGCCTCCACGGCCTTGGAGGCGGGTTTTACCTCGAGGCCCCTTAAGAGCCTCATGATTAACTCGCCTGTGGAGGAGGCGTGGCGGTCGTGGTAGACAGCCAAGGCGCCCTGGAGCTCCTCGTTGTGGATGTGGTGGTCAATCACCAGATTGGGGGGAAGCTCGCTCCAGAGGTCAGGGTCCGAGTCCGGCCAGACCCGGGAGGGCCCGTGGCAGTCGACGTATATAATGAGCTCAAAGGATTTTAGGTAACGGAAGTCCATGTCCGTCACCATGGTGAAGTACTTGGGCGGATCCATGAGGAAGGTGATATTGGGGGTGATGCGCCCGGATATGCCCACCTCGGCGTTCTTGCCCATGGCTCTAAGCACCGCGGCCAAGGCCGCGGCTGAGCCCAGGGCATCCCCGTCCGGGTGCTGGTGACCCAAAATGAGGAAGCTCTCGTTCTTGGTTAAGAGCTCCAGGAAGACCCGGGAGGGCTCCACCCCACCCCTCTCCTTTGCGCCCCTGGTCATGGATGCTTAGATGCCTGGGGGCCCAAGTGATCTTGGGCAGCATCCTCTTCCAAAGGCTCTTCAGGAACCTTGGCGAGGTCGCTCTTCACCTCCTCGCTTTCCAGAAGCTCGCTTATCCTCTGGGCATGCCCCGGGTTGCGGTCAAAGATGAAACGCACCTTGGGAACCGCCCTCAGCTTAAGCTCCAGGGCTATTTGGGACCTAATGAAGCCCGTGGCCTTCTGGAGGGCCTTCTCTAGATCATCGGGCGCATCCTCTAGGGGTTCTAGACCTAGGACGCTGTAGAAGATGGTGGCGCTCTTAAGGTCTGGCGAGAGCTTGGAACGGGTAATATTCACCTTCTGGAGGCGGGGATCCGCCGCCCTCGTTAGAAGCAGGTTGGCCACGAAACCCTCCAAAAGGGATGCCAGCTTATCTTGACGCTTGTTTTTCATTTCCACCCCCCTCGCGCGAGGCCAATGGAGAGCTCTTTTCAGTCCCTAAACAGTGGCACTGCGGCTCTTTTTAGCCTCTTCCTTCCCGTAAACGCTCTTTCCTGGCTACCCTTATATATTCCCTGGCTTAAATATTCACAAGCTGTGTATCACTCTTACTAGCTAGCATCTTTTGCTAGGTTAGCTAGTTTTCTTCTTTAGCTTTAAGCATCTTTAAAAGGCTTTTCTTTTTATTAGCTAACCTGTAGGCATTCAGCGTGGGTGTCCACCACCTCGGCGGCCACGGTGGCCTCTATGAAGTTGGATATATGATCCAGAACAGACGAGAGTAACGAGGCGTCTCCTCCGCAGATGCTAAAACCCAAGACAGCGCTTCCGTGGACGTCGGCTAAATCCACCTCCGCGGCCGAGGCGTTAAACTTGGCTCTGACCCTAGAGAGGATGCTCTTTACCACCTTCCTCTTATCTTTGAGGCTCCTGTTCCCCTCCATGGAGATGGTGACTTCCAGAAAACCCACGTACATCTTCTTCACCTGGAAAGCTGGAAGCTAGTGGCGCCTTTTTAGGCGCCCTCGCCCTTCTGCTCTTCCCTGGCGCGCTCACTCGCGCGCTCCACCGCTTGGTTGATGAGATCCACCGTGGGGGCTATCTCCTCCACCTGGTAGCACTCTATCCTGTCGCCTTCCATTATGTCCCCAAAGTTCTCCAGACCAATGCCGCACTCATAGCCTTCCAGGACCTCGCGCACGTCGTTTTTCACGCGCTTTAAAGTGGCAACTTTTCCGTCATAGACGATGTCCTTCCCCCTATGGAGCCTAGCCCTGGCGCCCCTTAGGATCCTACCCTCGGAGACGGCGCAGCCGGCGATGGGGCCCACCTTGGAGATGTTAAAGACCGTCCTCACCTCGGCGAATCCTAGGATCTTCTCGGACTTCACCGGATCCAGAAGCCCGGCCATGGCTTCCTTGAGGTCGTCGATTAGCTTGTAGATGACGTTGTAGTAGCGTATCTGCACCGCCTCGGCCTCGGCTATGTCCTGCACCCTTCCTATGGCGGTTTTTAGGCCAAAGCAGATGATGAGGGCGTTGGAGGCGCTGGCCAGCATGACGTCGGTCTCGGTTACCGCCCCGGTTCCCGAGTGGAGGACGCTTATCTTGATCTCCGTGTTGTGGAGCCTCGATACCGCATCCAAGATGGCCTCTAAAGAGCCCTGCACGTCCGCCTTCACCACCAAGTTGAGGCCCTTCAAGGATCCAGCCTTGATATGGTCAAAGAGGTTCTCCAAGGTTAGCCTGGTGGATTTAACCAGAATGGTTTCCCTACGCTTGGCGTGGCGGTGCTGGCTAACCTGCTTGGCCTGCTTCTCATCCTCCATGACCACAAACTCGTCACCCGCCAGGGGAACGCCGGAAATGCCTTGGATCTCAACCGGAGATGCCGGACCCGCGTCCTCCACCCTCCGGCCGGAATCGTCTAGTAGGGCTCTTAGCTTTCCGTAGTGGATGCCGCAGACATAGGAGTCGCCCTGCTTGAGGGTTCCCTCCTCAACTAAGACCGTGGCCACGGCCCCGCGTCCCTTGTCCAGTCTGGCTTCAATTACAGCGCCTCGGGCCGGGCCCTCGCGCCTGGCCTGGAGGTTTAGAAGGTCAGCCTGGAGGAGGATCATGTCCAGAAGCTCAGGCACGCCTTGGCCGGTCTTGGCGGAGATGTCGCAGAATACCGTATCCCCTCCCCAGGCCTCCTGGGTGAGACCCAGCTCCATCATCTCGCGCCTGACCCGCTCCGGGTCGGCGCCTGGTTTATCAATCTTATTGACAGCGACTATTATGGGCACCTTGGCGGCCTTGGCGTGGTCAGCGGCCTCCCTGGTCTGGGGCATGACTCCGTCGTCAGCGGCCACGATTAAGATGACGATATCCGTCACCTGCGCCCCTCTAGAGCGCATGGAGGTGAAGGCCTCGTGACCCGGGGTATCTAGGAAGGTAATGAAGCGCTCCCCCACGCTCACGTGGTAGGCGCCTATGTGCTGGGTAATGCCCCCGGCCTCGCCCTCCTGCACCTTGGACTTCCTGATGTAGTCCAGAAGTGAGGTCTTTCCGTGGTCCACGTGGCCCATGATGGTAACCACGGGCGGTCTGGGAAAGAGCTCGTAGCGCTCGCTTAGGTCACCCTGGGGCAGGAACTCGCCCTCGTCAAAGGCGCTCTTCTCCACCTCGTAACCAAACTCGTTGGCCACCAAGGACGCCGTGTCAAAATCCAAGGACTGGTTCACGGTGGCCACCACTCCCATGCCCATGAGCTTCTTGATGATGTCCCCGGCCTTGAGGGACAGCCTATGGGCCAGCTCGGCGACGCTAATCACCTCGTCCACCTTTATCCTGCGCTTGATAGCCTTGGGCACCGTAATCTCGGTCTTGGCCTGGGTCTTCTTTTGGGTCTTTTGCTTACCCCTGTGCCTGGTCTTCTCCCAGGTCCCCTCCGAGTAGAGGTCCGTGTGCTCCACAATGGAGCGGCGCTTTCCGCCTCTTCCGCTGTCAGCCTCGCCTTCCTGCTGGAACCCTCCGCCCTTCTTGCGCTTGTCGCGCTTGCGGCTATCCGCGCCCCTATCATCTTGCCTCTGGTCGCCGCGGGTGTCTCTCTCTCCGGGCCTTTGGTCTCTTGAGGGCACCCCTTTGGCGCCTGGTTTAGCGTCTTCTCTGGGCTTCTGGGGCTCTGCCCTTCCCCGCCACTGGGGTTTCACGCCCACCACCACGGCGGCCTCGGCTCCCTTCCTCTCTTCAGAAAGATCCCTAGTTACCTTCCCGCGCCTGGGTAGGGGGGCCTCCGCCCCTGTCCCCAGGGGCGGGGCCAGGCTTATGTCCGCGCCCCTTCCAGGGAGCGGCGGGAATCCCGGGGTGGGGGCCTTGGCGGGCCTCGACCCTACTATCTTGGCTGGTGTTCCCCTTTGGCCTATGCCAGTTTTAACCTGCTGCCTCTGGGTCTCACCCTGGATGGTCTCCGCCGGGCTCGGGACCTTGGCCGCCTGGCTCTCCAGGGGCTCTTGGTCAGTTAAAGCTTGAGAGCCCTCCATTGTTGCATCTTCAAGCTGGGGCGAAGCCTCTGGGGGAGTGGGTAAATCCGGGACCAGCTCTTCTTCCACCGGGGCCTGGGGCCTCAGCTTCAGGAAATCTGGGATGGGGACTGAGCTCTTATTACCAGAACCGGCCCTCTGGCCCCTTTGGCCCCTCTGGCCGTCCTGGGAGCGACCACTGGAGGTTCCAATGATAGTGGCCCTCTCGTAGGGCTTTTGCTTGATCCTCACCGGCGGCTTGGGAGGCTCGGGGGCTTCCTGGACTTGGGGCTGGGCCTGGGCCTGGGGCTGGGCCTGGGGCTCGCTTTCTAAGGTCACCTGGGCCTTTCCCGCCTTAGCCTCGGGCGCTTTAGGCGCCTGGGGGGCTGGGGCTTCCGGCTGGGTCGCGACCGGCTGCTTCTTGCGCCTCCTTACGACCACCTGAGGCCCGGCGTGACCCGCGCCTTTGACGGCAAGGCGGATCTGCTCCGCCACGCTGTCCTCTATGCTGTGGGAGGAGGTAAGCTTGTTAGCGCCCGGAAAATTCAAGCCAATTAAACGTTGCAGAACCTCGGCGTTGGTCAGAGACAATTCCTTCGCCAACTCGTGAATCCTTTTTTTACCCATCCCAGTTAACCACCTGCGCCTTGAAAAAAATGGGGAAGCGCCCGCAATGCGCCCCGCCTCATCGGATCGGAAATATTAGTGTTGAAAGTGAGCCGCCCTTTTAAAAACGCGGCCGAGAGTGCCTTAGGGGCCCCCTGGAACCCCTATTTAGGCTTTGATTATGAAAAAAACAGCTTTAAAATTCTTTCTAGCTTAAGCTTTTGGGAAAAAGCCAAAAAAAAATGCATATGGGAAGAAGAAGCCAAAAAAAATACAGCTATAAACAAAAAAAGACTTGTTGACAAGTTATTTTGCAAATATTGGACATTACTGGACACTCTTGGAGATTATTGGATACATATTGGACTTTAAGCAAAAATCTCGCTTAAGAGCTTTTGAGGAACTTCATATCCAGCTGGGCCTTAAAGGCCCTTTGGAGCTTCCCTTGGCTTTGGGGAAGCTCTCTGAGGCAAGCTTGCTCCCGGCAGACCCAGGCGCCTCTCCCTGACCTCTTTCCCTTTTTATAGAATATGGGGGCCAGTTTGCCGCTTTGGGGGTCTATTATGGTAACGAGCCTTAGCATCTGCCATGCTTCCCTTTTTTGGCGGCAGATGAGGCAGGTGCGCGTGAAGCTTTGGGGCATATTAGCTCTTTTCTAGCTAGCGATCTAGCTAGCTAGCTAGTTAGCTAGTTAGCAAACTAGCTTAAGAGGCATCTTCCCGGTCGGAGTCGGCCCTCTCCATCTTTTGCCCGAAGAAGTCCTTGGCTATGGCCTCGCGTCTGGCCTCCTCGGCGTCCTCCTGGGCCAGGTGCTCCACGTAGTCCCGGGCCGCGTTCCAGATCTGGACGGCCTTGTCCTCGTTTAGGCCCTCCACCATGGCCAGCTGCTCCGGAGAGACCTCCAGGAGATCCCTCGCCGAGCCGTAGCCCGCCTCAAATAACATGTCCGCCGTGGCCTCGCTCACCCCGGGGAGCCTGAGGAGGGACTGGTAGCCGTTTTTAAGAGACCTTTGGTACTTGGACTCGTTTTTGACGTCAATGCGCCAGCCCACTAGCCTTGACGCCAGGCGCACGTTTTGGCCCTTGCGGCCTATGGCGAGCGAGAGCTGGTCGTCGGGCACCACCACTTCCAAAGATCCGGCCTCCTCGTCCACAACCACCCTTAGGACAGCGGCCGGGGCTAGAGAGCTCGCCACATAGTGGGCGATATCTTTATTGAAGGGGATGATGTCGATCTTTTCGCCCTTGAGCTCTTGGACCACACCTTGCACCCTGGTGCCCCTGAGGCCCACGCAGGCCCCCACCGGGTCTATCTCACCATCCGAGGTGGTGACCGCTATCTTGGAGCGGCTTCCGGCCTCCCGGGCCACTCCCACTATCTTTACGATGCCCTCGGATATCTCGGGCACCTCGGCCTCAAAGAGGGCCGCCAGAAAGTCCGGGTGCGTCCTGGAGAGAACCACCTGGGGACCGCGGCTATCCAGCCTCACGTCAATGACCAGGGCCCTTATGCGCTCGCCCCTATGGTAGTAGGTCTCCCTGTTGATCTGCTCGGAAACCGGAAGCAGGGCCTCGGCCTTCCCAAGGTTAACTATTATGTTGTTACCGCGGTTGGCGCCCTTCTCCACCCGCTGGATGAGGCCGGTGACTATCTTTCCGATGCGGTCCTTGAACTCGTCATATATGATGCGGCGCTCGGCGTCCTTCATGCGCTGGATTATGACCTGTTTGGCGGACTGGGCCGCTATGCGCCCGAAGTCCCGAGTCTCCAGCTTGACCCCCAGCTCGTCCCCCAAAGAGGAGTCGGGATCCAGCTTCTTGGCGTCCTCCAGGCTCAGCTGGGTCTTGGGATCCGTCACCTCCTCCACCACCTCGTGAAAGCGGAAGACCTCAAACTCCCCGCTCTCCTCGTTGAAGTTCACCTCGAAGTTGTCATTGAGGCCGTATTTACGTTTGGCGGCCGAGCCTATGGCCTCCTGCATGGTTTCAATGAGAACTGTCTTGTCTAAGCCCTTGTCGCGGCTTATTTGTTCGATGATTCTCTTAAGGTCTTGGGTCATGGTCCTCTGCTTGATCCTGCGGCCCCTTTCGAGGCGAAATGGTTTGGCGTGCCCTAAGGTGCGCGCGCCCTTTTTAGGTTAGTGGGTTGTGCTTATCTGGATCCCTTGGGGGGAGAGGCTAAAAAAGTCAAAACTTAAGGCCTAAGATGCCCCTTAAAAAATAAAGTGGGCAGGTGCCCACTTTAAGCAAAAGGGGTCGCAGTTGTGAACCCTCCACCCCTCTTTGGCCGCATAAAGGCTTAAAGTTGGGTGCCTAAGGCCACAGGGGCCTTAAGCGCTGGAGGATTGAGAGACGGAAATCCGGACTCAATGGGGTCGAAAAAACCCCCTGAAAGCCGGCGCGGAAAGAGGCGCTCCAAGAGAAGTTTGCATTAAAGGGGAAAGGGTTAAGCTTCCGAGAGCGCTTTAAGGAAATGCATGAAAATCCTGTCTTAAGCCCATATGGGCACCTAAGCTAAGTCTAAGACAACCCTATTTTATTCAGTCGGACAAAAAAAGCAAGGAAAAAAGTTGCCAGTAGCTTGAGGAAGTCAAAAAAAGACAAAAAAGCCCCAAAATCGGAGCTTTTTAGCTTGTTTATCCCCGGGAGGGCTGTGTTTAGAGCTTGTAAAGAGCGCCTTGGGAAGCATAGAGGGAGTATTGGCGGAAAGCTTGAGGATCAAAATTTTGGTTTTTAACATCAAAATTTTGGTTTTTTACCTCCAAATTCTACCCCAGGGAACTTGTTGGGCGTGAGGGGGCTTGAGGGGGACGTGGGGGGACCTTAGGTGGCGTGGGGGCCGCTAGAGGGCGCAAGCTAAATTTCCACACTAATGGGTTATAAAGGGTTATATTTCTTGCAGCATGTCAAATAAGGGAAAGATCAAAAAAAACTTAGCTAAAAGCAAATGAGGGAAAAAGCCACTCAAGGGAAGCGTACATTGAAAGCGCCAAAGAATATTTATGAACTAAATACGTTTAAAAGCTAATATAAAAATTGAGATAAATATTTTCTTCAAGGCTGTCAAGGACTTTGGAGGAGTTTGGAGGAAAGATAGGAAGGAATGGAGCGGGCAACGGGGATCGAACCCGCGACCCCAAGCTTGGGAAGCTCGTACTCTACCAGCTGAGCTATGCCCGCTCAAAATCAAACATAAAGCGCCTACAGATAAACTAGCTCGCTTTCCAAGAGACAATATCCGAAACACCCTGGCCTTGTCAAGATGCAGCCTAGAGCTAAGCTCTTGCGAAAAAAACAGGGGGGCTTTTTAGGCCTATA
>JAITJT010000163.1 GCA_031278795.1 Deltaproteobacteria bacterium
TAGCTCTCGCCACTTTTAAGGTCATGGGCTATCCTCACCATGACCGTATCCGCTAAAGAATCGTCAAGGGATCCAAGGAGTAGGATGTTACGGTCACTTAAGCCCGGCATCGCGTTTTGGATGTCGCCCACTCTCATGTTGTGGTCGAAGGATTCCTCGAACTTGTCCCAGTTCCTGTATATTTTGAATATTAAAGTTGTCGTGTACCACATATGGGAGTTTTGGATAAGTAGTCCATATACTTGCGAGACCTATTAAAACCGGCTTTTGAGCCTATGTTATGGCGCAATCGGATTATCACGCTTATATATGCGCGCCTTTCTTTCGATATAAGGATTCTTGCTTATTTTATGTAAGTTGGTTACTATGTATGCTTGAAATTACTTAAAGACTTGAAGTTGATGATGGCTATTAGGCAACTTTTAGATAAAATCCATAAGCTGGAGGCGGCTTGCGTGAGTTTTAGGTAGCTCGGCTGAGCTTTGGGTGGCGGGGAAAACAGATGCCCGTGGATATAATAAGCATTATTAGTCTTTTGTCAAGAGTTTTTTTCAAGTTTATACGAAAATATTTTACTATCATTTTTAAAGCGAGTTACGCTTAGCGCAATCAAAGAGGGGGAGGAAAAAGATGCCAACAATGCTCGTAGTGGGGGCCACATCCGACATAGCCAGGGCGACCGCCAAGATTTTCGCCAAGGCTGGCTGGGACCTTATTTTGACCGGGCGGGACACAGAGCGCCTGGCGACCATTGCCGCGGACATTGGAGTGAGGGAGGAAAGGGGGGTCGTTTCTCTCCACTATGACATAGCTGACGAAAAAAACCGCACAAGTCTCTGGGACTCCCTGGAGACAAAACCGGACGCGGTCTTGATAGCCGTGGGCTTTTTAGGCGATCAAGAAAAGGCGAAAACGGACCCTGAGCTTAGTGAAAAGATAACGATGCTTAACTACTCGGGCCTCCTTCCCCTCTTAATCCAGGTGGCCGAAAGCTTTGAGGAGAGAGGAAGCGGAAGCATAATCGGGATTAGCTCGGTCGCGGGAGACAGGGGGAGAGCTTCAAATTACACCTACGGAGCGGCTAAGGCCGCCTTGAGCGCCTATCTTTCCGGACTAAGGAACCGACTCTCAGCCAAGGGTGTACAGGTTCTGAGTGTGAAACCTGGATACGTGAAAACTTCTATGACCGAAAATATGGAACTTCCAGCCTCCCTCACGGCCATCCCAGAGGAGGTGGGGGAGAGCATCTTCAAAGCCGTAAAGGGGAAAAAAAGCGTCATCTACGTGAAATGGATCTGGAGATGGATAATGCTCGCTATAAGGTCTCTTCCGGAATTTATTTTCAAAAAAACTAAATTCTAAGATAATCAAAATGCCCAATAATAAGAACCTTACAACAAAAAATACAAAGCGTGATTTTCTAAATGATGTCATCATGCTTTTACCATGTTTGTTCTCATTTTACTATGTGTGGATGTTTGGTGTAAACGTCCCTCTCATGGATGAGTTCATCATGGTACCGTCGTTCGCTCATGATAACAACGGACTATTTAATTTTCCAAAAATACAAAATGAACATATAATCTTTTTTCCAAGTTTTCTGTATTTTTTAATCGCCTTTCTGACAGGTTTCAACACAAAAGTTATAATGTACGCGACCGCGTTTATACTAAGTATCTTATATTTTTTAATAATCATAAAATACAACACAAAAAGAGAGCGAAAATATTTATTTCCTCTCATAACCGGTTTCTTTTTGTTCAATACCATGGATTTTAGTAATCTTTTATGGGGATTTCAATTTCTTTATATATTCACTTTTGTTGCGAGCTGTTTTTCTTTTCATTTTTTCCAGGAATATTTATTAAGCGCCGATAAATCCAAGGGCACGCTCAATTTTGTACTCTCTCAGCTCTTCGCGTTTGTGGCATCATTTTCTAGTTCTCAGGGTCTTTTGACGTGGATTGCCATTGCGGTAGTTTGGATTATTTATGACAGAAAATTTGTTTTAAGAAATCTTTACTTTTATCTAAATTTAGTAGCTGCTATCATTTGTTTTTCCGTATACCTTTCCATAACATCCTCCCAAAGCGTTATATTTAGGCATATCATCACTTATAATTTTTCCATAATCCTATCATATTTCACCTTGCTTGGAAATTTCGCGAAATCTGGGATCGTGGGTTTTTTCATATTTATATTGTCGCTTTTAACATTTTTAGATTTTTTCTTCTACAGGCGTAAAGAGGACATCTTTCCCGCTCTTCTTTTGATAAACTTCACGATTACGGCGATACTAATTTCAATTTCCCGAATCAATCTAGGTATTGATCAAGGTGACGCGTCGCGCTACGTAATATTTAGTACAACAATATTATTTTCCTGTATTCTTTATATCAACAACAACAATAGGCTTTACGTTCTGAATAACTTCATAGAATCAATAATAAGCTTCAGAAATATCGCCCGCATTTTTATTCTTATTGTTATCGCGAGTTTCGGAGTTGGTTTACATAAGTCCTCAACTTACAAACACACCATGAAACTAAACAGATTTTACCTCCAAACTTACGAAACCCAGCCTAATCTTATGCTTGATAGTTTACTAACAAGTGGTAGCGGTTTCGTAAGAGAAGTGGCGCCTCTTTTGGAGAAAAAATCATTAAGTGTCTTTAGAAATAATGAATCATCAAACGATAATATTTTAAACGAAACACATGCTCAAAATGTTGACGATCGCTATGTGGCACTTGGTGATATTCAAATAATAAAAAGCGCAGATGATCCATATTTATTACTCACAGGCGCCGTAATTGACCCGTCAGGCGCTAAAAAGATTGATTCTGTTTATGTTAAAATAAACGAAGAGCCGTATCTTAGCTTTTTTGGAATCAAAGATCCCCTCGTCTTGAGACTATCAAAGCGCAAACGCTTTAGATACAACGGTTTTGTAAGAGCCGTTCCCCTAAGGCTCTTAAAACCAGGGCGTAATCAACTATCTATACTATTCACTGTAAAAGACAATACGTATATCTTTGAACCCAATATACAAATTAACTTGGATAGCGATACTATTAGCATTAAAAAAAGCGTGAAATTATAATCTCATTTCTTCTTCTTCTTATGAGGGAGTTCGTCATGTGTCATGAGCTTGTCGCTAACAGGCGCGGCTTTTTCATAAATTTTTTGGATGTCACTTAGGCACTTTTCGATGCATTTGTCCTTGTTTTCTGAGAACTCCAGCAAGTTTTTATAAATGTCTTGAAATTCTTCAATTTTGTCATCTTCAACACAGCGTTTGATAATTTTAGAGGCGGCCTCTAATCTAAAAAGTAGCGCATCGTTTGGAGATTTTATCTCTTCAATGGTTTTGTACATCTCAATAGCAGAACTCGTCATACCGTCTTCTACGAAATCAATGATTATCTTGGACGTGGTTTCTGCTTTGAGAGCGCTTATTTTGGGATCTTTGTCAAAACCATCCAATTTTTCCAAATAAACAAGGCATCTTTTCATATGCCCGTGGTCGGAATATATCATGGCCATGTTGGCGTAAGCCTTAGCTAGCTCGTAATTAACAGAAGGTGTTCTCGAAAGTTTCAGAAGCTCTTCCATCACCTCGATTGCCCTTTTATAGGCGCGCTTCTTCATGAGAGCCGTGATTACGTGGGTTCCGGCACTGGCTATTTGCGTGTCGCTAAAAGTCTCCTTGGGGAAGTTTCTGAGGCTATAAAAGAGAGACTCGGCCTCCATGGTCTTTCCGTCCTCACCAAGCTCTTCAATTAGATCGATTGCGCTAATTGAGCGGTAAAAGTTGCTCTCCTCTTCCGGGAGCTTGGGCGAGTTGATGAGCCTGTAGGCATCGTTTGCCACCCGGGCGTTATTTTTGGCGAGCTCCACGTCAATTATTTTCCAGAGGGCTATCGTCATATTTCCCCTGATTTGCTCGGAGAGATAGCCGAATTCTGGGTTTTTGGAGACGTTTAGGTAAAATTTAAAGGATTTTTCGTACTCCTCGGCGTTTATGAGCATGACCATGATGTTCACAGCCGCCATGCCCTTCCAGTGGAGGACCTCAGGGGTTCTGGGTAGATTGTTCAAGGAATCATAGAGGGACATGGCCATGTCGCTATATTTGGGCATGTTTTTGAGGCATTCCTCGGTTGCCATGGCCCTAATCGCGCATATTTCATGACTAAAGGGAAGCTCCTTCATGGCGGTGATGATCTTCTCAGCCTGGGGGTAATTTCCGGCTTTGGCGTAGGCCCCGGCCAGTTTGGCGAAGGTTCTGGCCTTGATGAAGAGCATCTCGGGCAAGTAACCAATCCTGAACATGATTTTAAGTACCTTCAAGCCCTCGTCAAGCCTGTTTTCACCTATCAAGCCCTCAACCAAGACCTCTCCTAAACGGGTTCTCGCCTCAGCTAAGGTCCTTAAGCTTTTGTTGAAGGTCTCCCCCATCTTCATGAACACGGCTTTGGCGTCGTTGATTTGATTTTTTTCTAAATATAGATAGGCCAGCCTCTCCAAGGCCTCGGCCCAGGGCGGACACTCACTGGGAAGCGCGTCATTTAAATTGAAAGCCCCAATATCTAGCCCAAGCGTATTTATATCGCCCTTTTCAATATGTTGAAGAAGCTCGCCCGATGTGAAGCCACCAATTAGCGCCGTGGGGACTTTAAGTCTAGCCTCCCCCACGATCCCACTTTCTTGTGCCCGGAAGGCCCGCACCAGTTCCAAGGAGGCCTCCACCCTGGTCATCAAGGCATCGTGGGTGACTCCCAGGGAGCTCATATACTCAGCTAAGCCTAAAGCATCCTCCAAGTCGCCCTTTTTAGCCAGTGACACGACGAGAGTCTTAATGGCGTAAGCGTACATGGCGTCCATCTGTCCCTTATGAAAGAGTAAACGCATGCTCTTGAAAACTCTCACGGCCCACGCGCTCTGATCGGAGCTTTCCAGCGCCAATATGAGATTTAGTCCGACTCTCTCGGTGATTTTTAAAAGATTTGGGCTTACCGCCATGTGTTTCATGACGTTTAGGTATTTCTCGGCTGAATCTAGATCCCTCAGGTGTAAAAGAGATGTCACCGATGAGGCGGCTAGATGCGCAATGCTGTTTACTTGTTCAATCGGCACCTCATCTAGGCGGAGTCCCGCGAAAACCGAGAGCCCCTGGTAAGCCTCGCCCGTCTTCAGGCATGTCTCCATCACGTTTTTGACTGTGGCCGCGTGAAAGGCCTTGAAATCGTCAGGGGTGGATTTACTGGAAACCTCCCTATAAATATCGTCACAAGACTTTAAGTTTCCATGTTTCTGGTAGGCCTGTATGAGCTTTGAGGCCATGTAGTTAAATACTACTTTCACCTGTTGGCATATGGTGAGTTTCAAAACATTGTCAAATATTTTGCGCGCTTTCTTGATTTCATTTTGGTTTAAATATTTATCAAAAGAAAGGGAAAGGAGAGATACAAATTCGTAGGTCGTTTCCTTGTCCGCGAAGCATATATATGGGGATAAAAAGAGCTTTTCCGACTTATGCGGCGTCCCCATGACCGAGTAGAGATGGATGAGCCTTACCGTCGCGTTTCCCTTGATCCGCTGAATTTCACTTTCCAAATTCTTCTTTTCTATGGCCGCAAGATTTCTAAGATTTTTGTGCATTAACGCGTGATAAAATTTTTCTGAATGTTCGATATCATTTTCATTACAAAAGTAGGTAAATATGTGGTTAAGGGATTTCATTCCCACATAAATTATCAAGTTGTCGTCTGGGATAGTATCAAAAATCCCTATAAGATCAGACGCCTTCTCGATGTCACCAAGATTTATGCTAGCTAGAATCAACTTTTCAGCGGCTAGGTATCTCGGTATCATTTGCTCGCATGTTTTGTTTTTAATATTTTCCAGTTCATAAAAAAGATCAAAGCCTGTCTTAATGTCACCTGAGTTTAGATGTGACAAGATAGAGTAATATTTCGCATATTCATAGTATATGGTAAGATCATGGGTAAAATTATATTTACTGATTCTATCAAATAAGACTCTAACGTTTTCGGGATCTCCGCTTAAGGCGTAACCTTTAAGTAGAGCTATGTCACCCAAAATTTTAATATCCGGAGTATTTTCGATATCGTAGAGTTCCATCAATTTCTGATGGTAAGACTCAAATATCGCACTCTCTCCTTTAAGGGCATAATGCAAAATAAAGTTGATGGTGGCTTTTCCAACCACCTCCCAATATGTTTCCTTACCGCTTAGCGTAAGATAGGAAAATAATTCCCAAGGCATAGGGTTCATGAATGACAAGCCTTCCAGGAGATAGTCTTCCGATGGTATAAGCTCGCCATCATTAACTTGTTTCTTGCGCGACAATTTCCCTTTGTCGATTTTATTTAGCGCGACCGCGTTTTTCCCAAAAATAACAGGCGCGTTTTTCATATGCTCCCATTTCACGAGATACTCGGGGCATATATCTTTTAAATCCAGTAAGCTTCTGTAGACCTTGTGCGCGTTTTCTTCGTCTGAATTTGACAAAGCTGAATATATAAGGTAAAATGCTGAAAATGTCCGGATTGTGGCGTTTCCATCCTTGGGGCCAAATGATCCTATGTCCACTAGGAGCAGATGGGCCTCTCTCCAATTGTTGAGATACAGCGCCGAGTACAAAAGCATCTGAGCGATGCGCGATTTCTCGCGCGTTAAGAGCCTAAATGGTATTCCCTCAATTAATTTAAAATTCGAGATTGCGGATGAGAGGCTTTCATTTATTTCACTAAGAAGAGTGACATCGCTTCCGGTGAAGACTCTGTGCTTGAATTGATCCAGAAAATCAAAGATTCGTTCAAGGTTTGTTTCAATCTCAGCTAATATTTCTCTATTCTCATCCATAAGAGTTATTACTGCTTTCTATATGTTTATGTTATTTTTCAATAAATTCTAGTGTTTATATGCTTTTGATTCAAATCTAAATACCAACAAATCCTTGGCCTATTTAGAAATCCCCTACTTTTTTGTCATGTTTTACTTAACGTTATTTCCCGAATTTTTTTTAAGGGCCAAGTTTTGATCATAGTGGAATTGTACCTTCCATCTTATTTTAGCGGATTTTCCACCTAGGTCAAAGATTTTCAAATTTTACTTCTTTTCAAGCTTCTAAATCTTCTAATATAGAATCATTCTCTTAAATTTAGTTATAATTTCCAACTTAAATTTATTTTAACTAGCTATAAATATCGCGGTAAAGGCCTAATCTTTTTTTAAGAACTGAAATCTTTAGCCCTTCTTATCTAAAAGGCATTCAGTTGACACTTTATCCAAAATTACTATATTCCCCGCTTTTTTTCCGCTCCGTCAAGTGCGCTCAATATAAACTACTCAAAAGGGCTCAAATAGCCCGTAAAAGCCCCCTTGACGGATACCTGGATTCGAGTTATAAAATACTTTAAGGTGGCAGTGTGGCTATTTTCATTGTAATACCTCATTTTTCCTACCCCAGAAAGGTTCGATTCAGGGTCAATGTACGATAAATGTTCCAATTCCCTCTCTGTTCATGCCGCCGCGGTTTTCGCCACCATGACCGGACACCAGCCCACTGTGACAGTCACTAGACTTGCCGACAACACAATCCCTGATCCCAACTTCACCTTAGGCGAAAGAGTTGACTTTGCCGGAGAGAGAACCGATGGCTCCAAGATTGAGGGCTATTTCATCTGCGCCTTCAAGACCATGGACGCGGCCGAGCATTTCGCCAAGGACATAGCTGCCTATCTTGGACTTTCTTCCTCTGACGAGAAGGCGCTTCCTGACAGCTACGTGGGCGAGTTTTTGAATGTCGTCATAGGCCTCACCTGCTCAGCCTGGGCCGATCACGGCTTCCGGGTGGAGTTCAACCCCCCTAAGACCCTACAGGAGCATGTGATCGACACAGCCACCACCCCCGGGGTCTACTACCACCTCCTCATTTCCGCTGAAGACTACTACCAGACCAGCATATTCCTCCACTTTTTCATAGAAAACTAGTATCTTTTTCCCCTCATCCTCTCCCACCTCAAGTTTTTCTCTCCAACTTAAGCAAAAACATCGTCCACCTCTATCCACAGACAGCTAAAAATAATTTTGCCTGTTTTGGCTTAACTGCCTCAATCTGTCCTTGTTGTTCCACATCAAGGACTGGCTCTGAACTCGCCCAGGACAAGCCCAGGACAAGCCCAGGACTAGCCAAGGACTAGAAAGTAGTGGATTGATATTTCTCTTGGTTAAATTTGGAGACTTGTTTCTTAGGCGGGATTGTAGGCGGCCGTAATGGCTTAAAGGTGGGTAAAAAGAGGGGAAAAAAGGCTATAAAATGCCCCTCTTCCCCATAAATTCTAGTTTGTCAGGGGTAAAATAGCAGCTTCAGTTCAGAGGATGACGTTAAGCGTTGAGCGCTTCTCGTTTAGATAGTCGACCTCTTCATCCTTGTCCGGGTTATGGTGCCGCTTACTTTTCTGATCCACCGGCGGGGCTTTGTCCTTGGCACCGGGAGATGCTTTCTGGGCGGCGGTCACCAGGGGGCTGGAGTTCCGTTCTATGTCTTTTTTCCTGTTCAAATAGCCCAGGAAGTCGCTGGAAACAAACATGTTGACCTCCCTGACAGAGTAATCGTGGGGGAGATGTTCCCCTCTCAAGAATCTTATCGGCAATTTGAGAAAAAAGCTAAAACAATAAGTGAACAATTTTATGAGCTAAAATTGATGTTCACCTTTGAAACATGATAAGTTGGGCGATTTAATACATATATTTATACAGAAATATATAATTTTACGTTTCTATTAGCGTATATTTAGATATTTTAGTCTTAAATAAAAATGTAAAATTGTTATTTAAAGGCGCGATTTTAACGCTCTAATTTTAGGGTCACGCCTCGGGCCTTAGGAAAATCAAGAGAGAAAAAGCCCTCCCCTTAGAGGGATTTTCCCGGGGAGCTTAGAGGGCTCCCAGGTTTCAGAGGCATGTAGCTGTGTCCAAGGCAGCTGGAACTAGAGATCCTCAACTCTTGGGATAAAATTCCAAATCATCCCGCTTGATTGAGGCCGGGGTGCCCTTCTCGTTTATCACCAGATCCAAGTTCTTGACCACGGTTATGAAGCAGTGGCTGAGATCCAGCGCGTAGCTGTCGTCTCCCTTTATGTCCTGCTTCACCATGGAAAGCTGGTCATAGAGCAAATCGTAGGGGTAGCTCTTAGCCTCTAGAAGCTTATTGTTGTAGTCTTCCCTCTGCTTCTCGTAAGAGAGGTTAAGTTCACTGAGCTTATCCTGGAAGGCCGCGAGGGATTTTTGGAACGCTGGAAGCTTCTGCTCAAGGCTTTTACGCGTCTGGGGGTTGGTAGCCTTGTCCTTGATGAACTTATTGCTTTGGGCGATGGCGTCTTCTAGGATATTTATGTACTTTTTCACCACCTCTATGCGCACTCCATTGGCGCGCATGCCCATGACACCGTAGACCAGGCTCCAGACATAGTTCTTCACCACAAACTCGCGCTGTTCATTGACCTTAATGTTCACATCCTTGATCATGGTCTTCAGGGTCTCAAAGGCCTTTATGTCCTGGGGGTTTTCAGCGCTCGCGATTAGATCGTCCACCAGTTTCACGGGGTCGTGCTCCACTAGGGTGGTGTCGGTTCTGGAGGCCTTGTTGTATTCACTGGCAATCTGCTTGAGGCGCTCCATGCTGGAGAGATTCACGCAGGATATCATCACCCTGAATCCCAGATCCGTGCTCTTGGCCGGGCCCGTGTCGTAGAAGAAGGGGAACTCCTCGCGCGCGCCAGGGGCCACCTTGTTGTAGACAGACCTAAAGGATCCCCCCTTGGAGATGGCCCCTCCAGAGGATCCGTGGAGACGGTTGCCCACGGTCATCTGAAAGGCCTCGAAGATGAACTCGGAGACGTTTCCTATGGTGTCATACACCCCGGCCTGGTTGGGAAGGAAGCGACCTATCCAGCCAGGGGTCTTCTGGGGCGGGGTGACCTCGTCATAGTAGAGGCCATAATTTTTAACGCTTCTGTCCTTTTCCATGGGAAAGAACTCCGTGCCTCCCAGGTTGTCCTGGTCCACATAGTGTCCACCCCTGGCGGCGTACTCCCACTCCTCCTCGGTGGGGAGCCTCAAGAGACCAATGTTTCTGGTGTCTTCAGCGTTCCTGGGAAGGCTTTCCGGGGCGTTTTGGAGCAGATACTCCATGAGCTTGGATGTAAAGGCCATGGCGTCATACCAGGAGAGGTTGGCCACAGGCTGGGCTGATGTGTCGTCAAGGTCGCAGCTATTGTTCATGACGGCCTGATACTGGGCGTTGGTCACCTCGTATTTTCCAAAGAGATAGAGCTGGCGGCCGTCCTGGTCGTCATTTAACTGTTTCTTGAGCTCCCAGGCCTTGGGCTGGAAGTCAGCGGGGAGATTCTCAATGGAGAGTGACGATCCCAAGGTGCCTTTGTACTTGCGGGTGATGAAGCTCAGTTCCTGCGCCCCGTCAGGGACCAGATCGGATCCAAAAAAGGTGGAGACCTCGCCTAGATACCCCTTCTTGGGGATGAATATCACCCGGAAGGCCATAGTGAGCTGGCAGGGGAGCGGGATTATATAATCATAGTCATCGGGCTTGGGGTTACTCACAGCGTCCGTTGACATCTTCTTCACAATCTGGGCGCTTGCGGGTGTTGAAAGGGATATTGCCGTAAGTATTATGGCGACTAAGATAAAAAGTTTAGAAAACACTTGCGATCTAAGCATAGTGAGTGGCCTTTGGTGATTCGCTTTGGTTACAGAAGAGGCTAAAAGGAATTGTGAAAAAAAAAAACAAATATAAGCCTGTAAAAAACAAAGAAAAAAAATATAAAAATCAAAAAATAAATATCACAAAATATAAAGCCTAACTGAACATAATACTAAAAATACAAAAGAAAAGAGCTTTTTATTAGCATCTTATTTCTTGGCTTTGAGCTCCAAATCCGCCCTCTTGATGGACTCGGGCTTTCCCTTCTTTTTGATGACCAAGTTGAGGTTCTGCTCCACAATGTCGTAACAATTCTTGACCTCGTTTGTGTGGCTGTCTTTTCCGGTAAGCAACTTTACCTCGCTGGCGAGTTCCGCAAAGAACAGATCCGAGGGGATGTCGCTGGATTGCAGCTGAAGCAGAAGGGTGTTGTAGCGGGCGCGCAGCTTGTCGTAGGTCACGTTTAGTTTGTCCAGCTCGGCTTGGTTGGTGGCTAGATCCTC
>JAITJT010000188.1 GCA_031278795.1 Deltaproteobacteria bacterium
GAGGCCATGACCGCGTAGTAGACTCCGTTGGAGTAAGAGCCCGGGGCGTTGGAGTAGATGCGGGAGGCGGCTCTTTTGAATAGTAGGGCCTTGTCGTCCACCTTTTCTTCCGCGCTTAGTGTTTCCTCCTGGAGCAAAAGGTTCTCCAAGGTGTGCTCGCGCACGTAGTTGTCAGGCTCATCTAGCTCTGAGACCGCCTTTATGGCGTTATCCATAAGGGTTACCGCCTCCACGAAATTGTCCCTAATGATTCCGGACATCCTTATGGTTAGATCTATTCTGGGCCTATTTAGCTTCTCTTTAGGTATTATCTCAAAACCAGTGACTTTACCGCTTTCCGACCATACGGGCTTGGCCCCAATCAAGGCGAGCATCTCCGAGTACTCCTCGCCGTCGCAGTTGACCAGATCCGAGCTAATCCAGAAAAAGGAGATGCTCTTGGGGTAGCGTCCCTCCTCTTCCATAAACTTCTCAACCGTGCGCGTGGCCAGGGTCTCACCCACCTTCCAGGCGGCCCTGGTGGGCACCAAGGAGGGGTCCCTGGAGTAGAAGTTGCGCCCGGTGGGAAGCACGTCCTCACGTCCCCTAAATATCAATGCCGAGGGCCCAGGGGTCACGTAACCTCCACTAATGGCGTTTTTAAGTGAGGCTAGCTCATCTGTGGCCTCCAGACGCTCAATAATAGATAGAATCCTATCTTTGGTGCTCGCGAAGGCTAAAAGCGTATTAGCTTCCGTATTATCTATGCCAATGGCCTTTAAGGCCTCTTCCACTGTTTCTTTTCTTAAGATGGCCTCTATGAAGTTAAGGGCGAGCTTACCCATGTTCTCCACTATCTCTCCTCCGGAGAGGTGGGTTCCGGAAACTATATCCGAGCTCCTCTCAAAGAGCTCGCTCCACTCATAACCCAAGAGAGTGGCTATCCTTCTTCTTAAAGAGGGCTCCTCCGGGTTCTCGAAGCGGAGGATGCTGTAGATGAAGAGGGGGATGTCACTAGTTTCCAGCGGCTTTCCCAGGGCGTGGAGACCGCTCTCCACCATGGAGCTGGCTGTCTCGTTAAGGATTCTTCTTACCTTGGGAGCTAGGGTCTCAAAGTCCTCATCTAGGGCCTTTAGGTCAAAGGCTAAAGACGATTCCGTAATCTTTTGGCGTATTATGCCCTCTATCTCCCTTCTTCTTCCGTCATGGCGCTGGGCTCGGGTCCACTCGCCCAGAAGCTCCCTAATGACCGCCAAGTCACCGTAGAGCCCGCTCTCGGTGAATACCGTCTGCATATGATCCACAATAGCGGCGTAAGAGCGCCTCTTGGCGATGATGCCGTCGGCTGTGACGTCTGAGTTGTAGATATAGACATTGGGGGCGTGGTGGAGGGCCAGGTCCGGGTAGCAGCTCTGGGAGAGTCCCACGCTCTTACCCGGGAGGAACTCAATATTCCCGTGGGTGCCCACGTGGACTATTACGTCGGCCCCAAAACCATCCGGCTCCTGGAGCCAGCGGTAGCTGGCCAGGTACTGGTGCGGGGGAGGAATGAGTGGGTCCTGGAGGATCAAACAGACCCTACCGTCGCAGCGCGATCCCGCGCAGCCCCTCTTGGGCTGGAACATCACCAGGGCATTCTCGCCCCAGTATCTTCCGGTTATGACAATGTTCCCCTCAAAAACCATGGCCGGGGGCACCTCGTCTATCTCTTCCCCTGGGGGATTCCCCCAGCTCTCAATTAAGCTGTTTCTCACTGTCTCTGGATAGTTATTGAACCACTTCAGGTAGTCCTCCGTGGGAAGAAGCTTAACGGCACCACCCTTTCCCACTATCTCGTTTACGGTGGTCCACCTGAAATCAGCTATGGCCTTGTGCTCCATGATGTCGGTTATGATGTCCTGGGAGCTCTCCGGTACCGTTACCCTATATCCGGCATCCTTTAGGGATGCCAAGATGTTCTTGATGGAGAGAAAGGGATCAAGCCTCGATGCCGTACCCACCGTGGCCTCAACCGAGGCGCAGGGCGCGTTGTGGAGAATGAAGGCCACCTTCCTTTCAGAGATTGGCTTATTGGAAAGCCTCACCCAGGCGGCCACCCGCTCACAGAGATGCCTCACCCGCTCCAGATGCGGGCGCCTGAGGCTCTCAGGTATCAAGGCGTTCTCCGCCTTCTCCGTCCCTCCAATGTATATGGGCTCAATGGCCCCCTCGAACTCCGGCATGGCCACCGACCAGGCGAGCTCCATGAGAACCCCCTGGGGGTTTTTCTCCCACTCAGTGTTATTCTGCCTAAAACTTATGACCGGCTGAAAGATAGGGACGTTTAGTTCCCTAAATAGTATCACCGAGCCGTGGGCCGGGGAGTCGTCTCCCACGAATGTTTTCTCTTTCTTATCTGGATTTACCTGGAAGATGCTGGTGAGCTTAACGATCGCCCCAACTTTAGGAAAGCCGCTATTCCCACCAAAGGTCTCCCGCAAGAATGTTCCGGACTCGTCACTGGCCCCGCTATCCTCCCCTGATATAAAGACCGGAATCACCCCCACGCCCAGGCTCTCCAAGGACCTAACAATCTCCGTCTCCACCAAGGGCTTGTCTACGCACCAGAAGTGCCTGTGAAGGGTTACTCCGGCAAAAGACTTAGGAAGCGTCCCACCCATATGCTTCTTATAGAACTCCATATAGTCAGCTATGTTTCCATAGGACTCCACATCTGAGTCCGGGTGCCACAGACCGTGGGGCGGGAGGTACTCCGGAGGGGGAACGCTGGAGGTGTCACCCTCCACCAGGGCCTCCAAGTACCTAAGCAGATAGAGGGCGTTGTTGGTGCCGCCCCTATCCATGTAGGTGAGTATCTCCATGGCCGTCTTGGGCTTCACCGTGCTTCTGGACATGTCCGACTCGTTGTGCATGGCGAGCCAGACCAAGGGGGTGTCCAGATCCTGGACTACGCTGTAGTAGAGCTCCTCCCAGAAGGGCTCCTCCGAGGCGTGGATTACGTTTATCCGGGACTCCCTCAAGGCCTCCACGGCCTTCTGGCGCACATCCGGGCTATGTAGCGCTCTCCCTGCGAATATCTTGGCCTTGTGCGGGCCAAAGTGGGGGAGGGCCTCCTGGAGGCGGGCGTAGAATCCAGAGCTTGTGAGAATGGTGATGAGCATGGGAAACTCCTGAAATCGGAATGGAATATATAAGGAAGACAAAACTTCCGGGATTTTTCCAGCTAAGAAGAAGGAAAAAACGAAAATGCCAAAGTTTTCGCTAAAATCAAACGAAAGAAGTCCTTTTTAGCGAGATCCTAAGGGAATATTGGCTTTATGCCATGTATCTTAGGCACATATGTCGGCTTTTTTTCGTTTGAGTTTACACTAAACTCAAGGAATTATGTGAAAAATGGAGTGAGATTGGAGTGAGCTTGGAGTGAGGTTGGAAAATTGATTTAAAAAATCATTTAAAACTTTATGTAAAAATTTATGTAAAAATTTATGTAAAAATTTATGTGAAAATTCTAAAAGGCAGTTAGTGCTGATACGTGATCATTAGCGTCTGGATAAAAGTACAAATATGTCGGAAATAAGCTGGTGAGGAATCTAAATTTGGCGAATTATTCTAAGACTTCTTTGTTTTTATCTATATCATCATCATCATCATCATCATCTAAATCATCATCATCATCATCTAAATCATCATCATCTAAATCATCATCATCTTTTACATTAGTTTTTGTCTTCATTTTCATTATTTTGTGGCATCAGTTTCAAATTTTTATAGCGGCACTATATGTATTTGTATTATGGCTCTATATGTATTGTGTGAGGGCGTTTTCTCTAGAAACTTAACACTTGAAACAATTTAAGCGCGTGAAACAATTTAAGCGCGTGAAACAATCTAAGCACTTGAGAAATTTGAAACATGTTGATATTTGCGTGTATTCACCTTGATACGCCTGGAACTTTTAGCCCTTTGATATTTATTTAAAGGTCGTATTTGACTCCCAGGTAATATTTCAGGGGAGGGGCCAGGAGCCCGTCTATATAATAGTACTCCTTGTCGAAGACATTATCCATGTCCATGAAGAAGGTGAGGGCCTTTAGCTTGTACTCTAGCCTCAGGTAGTACAGGGTGCGCCCTCCTAAGGTTCTGGTATTGTCGCGGTCCAGGAAGGTCTTTCCCTGGTAGTTGGCCTTGAAGGCTAGGGTGAAGGCATCGGTGGGTTTTAGGATAACCTCGGCGGTCGTCTTGTAGCGCGGGATGGAGGTGAGGAAGCGGTTTATGTCCTCGTCGCGCGCCAGGATGTAGGAGTAGTTGGCCTTTAGTTCAAACTTGGGGCTGGGCTTGAAGTTGGCTCCAAAATCGAAGCCCTTGTACACGGTTTTACCTAAATTCTCGTAAGAGCCCACTCCCACGTTTAGGTCCCTCACGTAGCTAATCCTTCCGTTTAAGGTGTTGAGAAAAAAGGAGCTGTTGAGGCTTAGGGACTTGTGGGCCTGGTAATTGAAGCTGAGGCTGTGGTTTAAGACCTTCTCCACCCCCAGCTCGGGGTTGGGATCCGTGGAGCTGGTATGGGTGTAGCGCTGTTGAAAAGACGGGGTGTTAACCCCGTAGCTTAGCTTATAGGTGGCCTCCAGTTTCCCCTTGGAATACGATAGGCTTAGCTCCGGATTAAGTGAGTCTTGGAACCCGGAGTTGAGGTTGTAGCGGAGCCCGGCCGTCATCATGAGGGGGAGCTTGGGCACCTTGAAGCTCACGTCCCCGAAGAAGTGCGTGGTGTTCTCGGATTTCTCCCCGAAATCCAACGATGAGGCCTCGATCTTGGTGTAGCCAGCGCCCAGGGCCGCTGTGCCCCAGGAAAAGTCCATCTCGTAGCTAGCCGAGTCCCCCATCTCGGTTACCTCCAGGTAGCTGTGGAGATTCCTGGTGGGGTCGTCGTTTTTAACCTGTCCTTGGTTTATGTAGAGCTTGTTGGTGAATCCCAAAAATTCGAGCCCCAGGGAAGCGGATAGGTTCCGGGTCTCCATGCGGGAGAATGGGGTGGGGAAGTCCGGAAGCCCGGAGAGGCCGCTTTTTTCTAGCATCTCATCATAAACTAGCCTTATGGCCTTTTTGGGGGCCATGTGGTAGGAGAGGCGGAGTCCGTAGCTATCTAGCTTGGAGTCGTTGTTAATCTTGTAGCCCTTATCCTGTTCCCTTCCACCCCTTATGTTTATCCCAAATTTCCCTAAATTGAGGCTAAGGTCCGCGTCCGCCTTCTTGAACTGATAATTTCCGGCCATGGCCCGTAACTGGCCTGAAAACTTCTCCGCCTTCAAGCCCTTGGACTCGATTAAGACGACTCCAGCGGTTGCGTCTTGGCCGTAGCGGAGCCCGCCCGATCCCTTCATCACCACTATGCGCTCAATTGAGCCAAGGGGAATGTGCGCGAAATTTACAGCGCCGTAGCTGGAGGTGGGGTCGTTTAGGGGAGTACCATCTAAAAATACCCGCACCTTGTAGGAGCCGTGGATGGAAAGAGAGGACGAGGAGGCGGAGATCCCGGGAACCAAGTTGAGGACGTCCTCAAGCTTGGTTACCTTCATGTTCAAGATATCCTCGGCCGTTATAACCTGGTTCTCGCCCTCGGATGCGCCCTTTTCTTCAGTGAGAACCGTGGCATCGGGAGGGGCCTCTTCCTGGACTTCAGGAGGAGTCTCATCATCGGCTGTGGCCGCGACTGAAAGGAAGAGGGCGGCCAGCAGGGAAAAAAAGACACACAGGATGATTTTCCGCGGAAAGTGCCGCGGCTTATTAGGGTTTAGCATTTTTTTATTTTGTGAGGGAATAAAAAACAAAAATATTTATGTTACAAAAAGAATGTCTAAAGACGCATAATTTTGGCGATCTTCAAAAAATTTATTTTCAAAAAGTTACAAATAAAAACAAATAAAAACAAAAAAAACAGACAAAGAAAAAAAATAAAAAATCAAAAATTAAGAAGATTAGAAAGTTAGAAAGTCAAAGAATTCAGAAAAATAAAAACACAAGAAAAATAAAAAACATCCTCTGATTTATGATTAAATCCTTGAGACACAAGCGTTTCATAAAAATAAAAACTAATGATAAAGCGTTATTTTTTATGTTTAAACTCTTGATACTCCAATGCGTTTTAGAAAAATTAAATTTTAAGTTTTAATCCTTTTGTCAGAATAGTATGATCCGCCTAAAACAATAAAAAGCGCTAAAAATTATGTTTTTATCTTTCTAAAACAATCAAAAATCCACTTAAAAAATTGCCTTGTATAGCTATCTAAAACAATAAGACAATAAAAATAAAACGCATAAAAAATTATGTATGTTTGCCAAAAACTAGATGTTTCGTCTAAAAAGAATAAGTAAATACGCGTAAAATACCCGAATATACTGTAGTTTATCAGCATCATGGGCTAAAAAAGAGAGGCAAAATATTTTAAAGCAACACGAAAAAAATTTAAGCTTTCACGCGCTTTTTTCCTGCTCCATGTTTTCAGGTTTAGATTGTTCTCCGGCGCTTTGGTAGTAGTTATCAAAAAGGACCTCGAAGTCCATACGGTCTTGGAAGTGCTTGTCCCTAATCTCCTTGGAGTCTAGGGTGTAGCAGATGTCAAAGCCCTCCTCGGCGTAGGCCCCCCTGGGTGGGGAGTGCCCCTCCGGTACCAAGGCCACCACGGCGCCTGTTTGGGTGACAACCGCTGCGGCTATTTGGTCGATGGGGCGCATGGAGGATATGAAGCGGTCGTCCGGGCCTAAGCTCTCCTCTATGGCGAGTAAGAGATCTCCTCCCTTTTTGGCGTAGGATATGGCTAGCTCCGGATGGAGCATGGATTCCATCTCCACGAATCCCACCACCAAGGGCCCCACGTGGATGGGAGGGGTAATGTTGTCGGTCGCGGGTGTGATGGTTTTAAGGTCCTTGTCCACGGACCAGTAGATAGGCCCGTGGGGAGTTTTGGCGGCGGTGAGGATCTTTAGTTCCTTCTCTTTGGAAATGTTTATTAGCCTATCCTTGTGGGAGTCAGTGTAGTTATAGCGGGGAAGGATTACGAGATTCTCCGGGAGAAGGGAGTTAAGCCGTCTCTCCAGGTAATCCACTGGATCGAGACCTTTACCGGTCGCCATGAAGTGGGTGTCCTGGGGGCCCGGGGTGGGAAGCTTTAGGGTCTGGGAGAGGTTTTTAAAGAAGAGGAGGTTGCTGTAGACCCGGTAGTACTCTTGGGGTTTTCTCTTTTGAAAGAAATCCTTCTGGAGGGCTATGTTGGGAAGCTTTCCGTTACTATCCAACAAAATGTCCGTTAAAAAGACCTCGCTTTCGCTTGTGTTTTTGTCCAGGAGACACTCCCCCTTGGGGCCAAAGACGTAAGACCTTCCGGTGCTGCAGTCTAAATTGCTCTCCACCCCGCTGCGGTTGACAGCCAGGACATAGAGCTTGTTCTCCAGGGCCCTGAAGCGCCAGATGCTACCAGGAAAATGCCTAGTGGGCGGCCAGTTGGCGGGAAGCAAAAGGAGGTTCGCGCCCTTCAGGGCTGTTATGCGGGTGGGGAGCGAGTGGTAGGAGTCCGAGCAGATGAGGAGTCCAGCCCTTCCCCAGGGGGTCTCGAAGGTGTTTTCTTGCCTGGGGTGCCCAGGACAGGCCCAGCGGGACTCGGCGTTAATCTTGCGGTAGAAGGAGAGAAGGTCCCCATTCGGGCCAAAGGCGAAGGTGGAGTTGTAGAGCATGCGGGTGGATTTGTCTATCTCGGCCCAGGCCGAGATGATAAAGACCTTGTGGCTCTTGGCGAGCTTGGAAATAGCCACGGCCGTGGGGCCGTCAGCGGGCTCTGTACAGGGTAGAATAGCGTCACGATCCTCGAAGCAGTAGCCCGAGAGCCCCATCTCCGGGGAGACCATGAGCTTGGCGCCATCCTGGATGGCTTTTTCACAGAGGCCAAGGATAGCCTCGCGGTTCTCCTTGGGCTTGGCCCATTCCACCTTGAGGTGGATGAGGGCGGTTCTGAGATTATGTTGCATGGTTTTAGTTTCTGGCCTTTCCGACTGTGAAGACAGCCAGGGTGAAAAATATAGCGCAAAAGATAAGTAATATTATAAATGGAAGAAGCTGTGCCGGCTCCCCAAATGCCGCCCGTCTCACGGCCGTGGAGGCGTGGGAGAGGGGAAGGATGGAGAGTATCCCCTGGGCCCAAGAGGGAAGCTTATCTAGGGGAAAGAAGGTGCCTCCCAGAAAGCCCATGGGGGTTATGATGAAGGTCGTGAGTAAGGTCTGGTCCGCGTGGGATTTGACTATGAGCGCCATGGCCACGGCGAGCGAGGCGAAGGCGAAGGAGTTTAAGAGAATGGCCAGCCAAAAGGCCGGGCCGTAGTGGAGCCTCACCCCAAAGAGGGCCGCGATGAGGAGGACTATGGCAATTGAGAGTAGCGCCTTGGTCAAACCCGCCAAGGTCTCACCTAGGACGTAGGAGAGATTACTCACGGGTGCCGCCTGGAACTCCTCAAAGGCGTGGAAGTAGAACCTGGCCACATTAATTTCCGTGGCTATGGCGAAGCTCTGGGTCATGGAGTTCATGGCCACTAGCCCGGGGATGAGGAACTCCAGATAGGGCCTTCCGCCCACGGTTAAACTAGCCCCCAAGGCGTAGCCAAAGGTTAATACGTAGAGTAGGGGCGAGATGGCCATGGAGGCGATTTGCCTGGTTATGCGCCTCTTAAGGATTAGTATCTCGCGGATATATACCGCACAAAACGCTGACATTAGAGCACCCTCTTTCCGGTGAGGTTTAAGAAGGCATCTTCTAGGTTCACCTTGCGTAAGGCGCCACCGCCGGAAAGGTCCGCAAGAAATGCCCCGGCCTGGTTCCTATCCGGAAAGAAATGGCTGGTCATAGAACCGTTTTCAAAGGTATCCACGGCCCACTCGCCGATATTCGCGATAATCTCTTGGGGTTTTCCGGAGTTTATGAGCTTCCCCTCGTGGATGAAGGCCACTCTGTCAGCGAGGTTCTCGGCCTCCTCTATGTAGTGGGTGGTGAGGAATATGGTCACCCCGGCCTGGTTAATCTTTTTTATGAGGCTCCAGACCTTTCTCCTTATGGCCGGGTCGAGCCCCACCGTGGGCTCGTCTAGGAATAGGAGCAGAGGCTTATGCAT
>JAITJT010000204.1 GCA_031278795.1 Deltaproteobacteria bacterium
GTGGATAGGCATTTGCGCGAATCAACAATGCTAAGTTAAGTGAGCTTGTCCTTTGCGTCCCATGCTAAACACCAAGACTCCCCAGGTGGGGGATAAAAATAACCTTGTCCTATATGGCCTCCAAAGGCAAATTAATCTAGGTAGCTTTATCATTTGAACTGTCAGGTTCAAACGCCAGCTTAAACGCCAGACTCAAGTTTTGGGCACGTTGTGAAAAGCTCTTTTAAATGTTAGAGCGCTTTCCTAGACGAGCGCGGTTCTCTGATTCTTCCCCAGAGCCTCTGCGCATAATGATACTAGCTCCCTTGTTTCATATGAAACAGCTCTTTGTTGGGCTATTACTCTATACTTTTTGCGACTTACGGTAATTTGTCCTTCACTTTCCCCACCCTTATATGCCTTAGGGCATCCCTTTTCCTTTATAAAAGCTCTTGTTTTTCCTTTATACCCAGCTAAATAATTAAAAACCATGAAGATTGTCGAGGCCTTTTGTATTAAAAGAGGCTTAAAAATTCTTTTCGCTTTTGGTAAGCATCTTAAAGCTTGAGCATTTTGCTAACTAAAATATGATTGTTATCTCTGAAAATTTTTTTCTTTAGTGTATTGGCAAGGCTTTGGGGCAGCTGGCTACTTCAGAGCTCAAAATATTGTGGACAAGGGCCTGAAAATTGTGCTAAAGTCAAATTCTTCTTTCCGCGGGCTGGCCGCTTTTTGGGAGAGCTAGGCCTTTTTTACCTATCCGCCCCCATGGAAGCTTTGCTAGGTTTTTGGGAAATTTTTTTGGCCAAGGCTTAATTCTTCCCGCGGGGCCTTAGGGCCACAGTGGAAAATGGAGGTGGAAGGCCTCCATTAATTTTTTAGCTTAAATTTTCCTAAGCCTTGAAAGCCTGGAAAGTATGCTGTAAATTCTATTTATGCCTTTTTGTTGCCTAAGCCTTCACCTTATCTCTCCCCCTTGAACTCTAAACCATTGCCGCAGGAAATTCCAGGCGGCCCGGAGGCCCCCGGTCAAGGGCTAATCCACCCCTAAAATCTCCATATAGACCTTAAAAATGTCAAACTCACTATTTCTGGACAATCTCATATCGGCCCTCTACGATCCCCTCGAACCCATCTACCTTAGATCGGGCGGAGAGATGACCGTGCACGGCGATCCCGGCATAACCGGTATCATTCCCCCCATAGCCCCTGGAAACTTCGGCTCCAAGGCCTTCCGCAAGGAGTTCACCCTCCGCTTCGCCTACGTGGCTGGTGCCATGGTGGGCGGTATTAGCTCCTGCGCCATGGTGGAGGCCCTGGCCGACGCCGACCTCCTGGGGATATTTGGGGCATCGGGTCTCTCTCCCCAGAGCGTGGAGGAGGCGGTGGTGAGGCTTAAGGACAGGCTCCCGGGCAAAAGTTTCGGTTCCTGCCTCATACACTCACCCCACGATCCCGAGCTGGAAAAAAAGATAGTGGACATCTACCTGGCCCAGGGAGTGAGCCTGGTGGAGGCCTCGGCCTTTCTTCAGATCTCACCCGATCTGGTCCGTTTCCGCGTGAAGGGCCTCCACGAGCTTCCGGATGGCCACATAATCGCCCCCAACCGGGTCATGGCCAAGTGCTCCAGGCTGGAGCTGGCTAGGCGCTTTTTTAGCCCCCCACCGGAAAAGATCTTAAAGAAGCTCCAGGAAGATGGCCAGATAACCGAGACCGAGGCCGAGCTGGCCCGCTACATACCCATGGCCCAGGATCTAACCGCGGAGGCTGACTCTGGTGGTCACACCGACTTCCGTCCGGCCATCACCTTGTGGCCCAGCATGCTGCAACTGGCCGAGGAGTACACCCTGAAGTACAACTATCTGCAGCCGCTGAGGGTAGGCGCGGCCGGAGGCCTAGGCACGCCCCAGGCCCTGGAGATGGCCCAGAACATGGGCTGCGCATATTTCGTGACGGGCTCCATAAACCAGTCATCCATCGAGAGCGGTCTGTCCGCTCCGGCCAAGGAGCTCCTTTCCAAGGCCATCCAGACGGACGTGGCCACCGCGCCCGCGGCGGACATGTTCGAGCTAGGGGCCAAGGTGCAGGTACTCAAATACGGCACGCTGTTCGCGCCCAGGGCCAACAAGCTGGCCGAGCTCTACCGCTGCTATGGATCTGTCGAGGAGATTCCCGCCCAGGAACTGAGCTCCCTTGAGGAGAAGGTCTTCAAAAAACCCATAGCCACCATATGGGAGGAGACCGAGGCGTTTTTTAAGGAGAGGGATCCCTCCCAGCTGAAGAAGGCCCAGAACCCCAAGTATAAAATGGCTCTCATCTTCCGCTGGTACCTGGGCCAAGCCTCCCGCTGGGCCATCTCGGGCCTAGAGGACAGGCGCACGGATTGGTCCATCTTCACGGGCCCGTCCATGGGGGCCTTCAACGAGTGGGCCTCAGGGAGCTACTACGAGGATCCCTCCAACCGCAAGGTTGTGGACATAGCCTTAAACCTCCTCTACGGCCTAGCTGTCTTAAAGAGAATCACCATGGCTAGGGATATGGGCCTCATCCCGGACGATCTGAGCATTGCCTTGAAGCCCCTTCCTCCGGAAGAGCTAGCTGACTATATATCCCTAGATTAGTCCTTAGTTAGTACTCATTTAGCCCTTAGTTAGTTCTTAATTAGATTTTGAATTAGTGCATAGATTAGCCCTAAGACTCCCTTAAAGCTTAAGGACTTCCTTATTTTTAGATTTTTAAATAAATACCCTGCCCAAATCCAGCAGCGGCGCCCAGGCATTTCGCGGTAGAAAAAAAACGCGTTTCTTAGGGTCTTTGGTAAGCTCACGCTGCGTTTCTAATTATTAAAATATCTATCCCTTAAGGTTTCCATAAAAATTTCTTTTTCTTTGATTAAACCACACACGCCAAAAGGCGAACGCAAGCTAACAGCTAACAACTTACAATCAATTCCAAGACTAGCAAAGTCCCAAGCTGCTAAAGCCAAAAGCTATTAAAATCAAAAGCCACTAAAGTACTTAGCCACTAAAGTATTTAGCTAAACTATAATCTAAGACGCCTATGCCCTTAGGCACTAATGCTTACAGCTCCATTTATTTTTAGAACTTCCGTGAACAGATCCGCAAAGGCTGAAATTGT
>JAITJT010000241.1 GCA_031278795.1 Deltaproteobacteria bacterium
GGGTTTTTGGTTTGAAAAAGCAATTATCGCACTAAAAAAATATATCAGATTCAAGGTGATTATTCAATCAGTCCTAAGCCTTTGTGGAAAAAGTTTTTGGCGTCTTTCGCGCAGGTGATGCCCAAATTTAAGAGCCCTCTCTCCATGGCGCTCCCTCATTATTTCTTTCCAAGGCACTGGCCCTGGGGCTTAGTTTGGCGTAGTCGCTTAAGCTTAAGCGCTCTTTAAGGTGTAGCGCACATTGAGGGGCAAGTGCTCACTTAGGGAGAAAGCTAAGAGTGAGTCGAGGTGTGAGTCATTAATTTTAGTCAAATGTAACTAAGGCCACTTTCCCCTGGAGGCCAAAGGGCCAATAAAAGGCCCTAATAAAAAGCCGAAAACAAAGAGGCTAAAATAAAGAGCCTAATCTATGGGCTTAGAAGAGGATTTTTTAGAAAAGGGCAACAAAAATGGCCATTAAAGAAGGGGAAGATTAAGGCCTTACAAAAGAAAGCCACAAAAATGGTGAAAACGAAAGGTCCAAGTAAGGGGAAAGCGAGGGTAAAGCCAGGGTCCAAAGAGAGGTCAATGTCTAAAGGCTGAATAATTTTTTTTTCCGTGGCCTTAAGCTCCCATATGCTTAGAGCACCAAATGGAAGCCTTTGGAGAAGCCTTTGGAGAAGCCTTTGGGAAATAAGATTCTTAAGTAGAGGAAAGCCCCCAAATATCAGCTAATATGTTATAATAGCGTGATAATAGAGAGGGGAAAAAGATTTTTAAAAGCGCTTCTAGCTAAATATTGGGGGAGGAAATCCTTGAC
This sequence comes from Deltaproteobacteria bacterium, assembly GCA_031278795.1. The sequence goes on from JAITJT010000241.1 coordinate 800, forward strand.
CATAGGCTCATTTGAATTTGCGATGGATCTCTATTTGGGGCACCTTAGGGTGGAGAGGGGCCTCTCAGCCAACACGGTGGATAGCTACTCTTTCGACCTTAAGGATCTTATAAGCTTCCTGCGCAAGCTCGAAATTCATAGTCCAGAGGATACAAAGAGGGGCCATCTCATGGAGTATCTCATGGATATGATGGAAAAAAGCCTCTCCCCCAGGACGAGAGCCAGGAGGCTCTCGGCCCTGAAGGGCTTCTTCCTGTTCTTGGAGGGGGAGAACATGATCCCAGGATCCCCGGCGTCTGGCCTGGAGACCCCCAGGCTACCAGGCACCGTGGCCAAGGCCCTCTCCCGAGAGGATACCCTGAAGCTAATAAGCTCGCCTCCTCCCACCGGGGCCATTGGGCTAAGGAATAGGGCCATGTTTGAGCTCATGTACGCGGGCGGCTTGAGGGTATCGGAAATCTTGGATCTAAGCCTGGGGCAGCTCTCCTTGGATGAGGGCTACCTCAGGGTAAGGGGAAAGGGCTCCAAGGAGAGGCTGGTCCCCATTGGGGACGCGGCTATCCACTACGTGAGGCTCTATTTAAAAGAAGCTAGGTCTGAGCTCTTGGGCGGAGCAAGTTCCACTCAAGTTTTCTTAAACACCCGGGGAAAGAGGATGAGCAGGCAGTATTTCTGGAGGCTAATAAGCCGCGAGGCGGCACTACTAGGAATACCCAAAACCTCGCCCCACGCCCTAAGGCACTCCTTTGCTACCCATTTGGTGGAAAACGGGGCGGACCTCAGGGCGGTGCAGCTCATGCTGGGGCACAGCGACCTCTCGACCACTGAAAAATACTTAAAAACCGGAGTGCGGAGGCTCAAGAAGGTCCACGAGCGGACGCACCCCAGAGGTGGAAGCCAATGAGGGAGGGCTCCATGGAGATTCATACGGTAATAACCTGCCACATGAGCCCAGATTTTGACGCGGTGGCCTCCATGGTGGCCGCGGCCAAGCTCTATCCAGGTGCCCACCTGGTCTTTCCAGGTGGGCAGAACAGAAGGCTCACGCCCGCCTTCGTGAAAGACGTGCTAAAAGACATCCCCATCTCCAAGATCAAAGACATAGACCTAAAAAAGGTCAAGAGGCTGGTGGTGGTGGACACCCGCCAGCCCGATAGAATCGGCCTCGCCCTTCCCATACTCCTTACACCCAACATAGATATCCACCTCTACGACCACCATCCGGACACGGATGAGGACATCCAAGGAAGCTTCCTCTGCTCCGAGCTGGTGGGGGCCACGGTAACCCTGCTTTTGGAGATTATTAGGGAGAGGGGCCTGGAGCTCTCCCCTAAGGAGGCCACCATGCTGGCCCTGGGGCTCTATGAGGACACCGGAAGCTTCACCTACAACTCCACCACCCCAAGGGACTTGGAGGCCGGGGCCCAGCTCCTCATGCGAGGGGCGGATCTGGAGCTGGTGGGGCAGCTCACCCGCGACGAGCTGACAGTTGCCCAGATGTCCCTTCTCAATGAGCTCATCCAAGGGGTGGAGATATCTGAAATACGCGGAATCAACCTAGGAATAGCCACAGCTATAAGAGAACGCCACGTGGATGACGTGTCCATCTTAGCCCCTCGCATGATGGACGCCTTGGACCTGGATACGCTCTTCTTACTAGTGCAGATGGAGAAGATCACCCAGATGGTGGGCCGCGCCAGGCGCGGCGGCCTCAACGTGGGTGAGGTGGCCAAGGCCCTAGATGGTGGAGGACACGCCTCGGCGGCGGCCTCGGTCATGAAGGGGATTAGCTTAGAGGAGGCCCGGGAGAGGCTGGAGAAGGCCATAAACGATAGCGTGGAGAGGCTCTTTCAGGCGGGTAACATCATGGTGCGGCCGGCCATCTGCCTCTCTGAGACAAGACCCCTCTCAGAGGCCATGGACATGATGTCCCGCTACGGCCTCAACGTAATCTTAGCTGAGGATAGGGAGGGTAGGGTATCCGGGGTAATCACCGAGCAGTCGGTGGCCAAGGCCATATACCACGGGCTAACAGCCTATCCGGTCTCGGACTTTATGCTCAGTGACTTTGTAAAGGCCACCTTTGAGACACCTTTCGCCGAGGTGAAGCGCATCATAGTGGACGAGCGCCAGAGGATACTTCCGGTGGTTGACGCGACAGGTAAGGCCATAGGGGTAATCACCCGCACGGATCTACTACACATCCTAGCCTCAGACCCAGGCGGGGACGACAAGCGTCCCCGCAACCCCTTTGGCCGCAACCTCCAGGGCCTCATGGAGGAGAGGCTTCCGGAGAAGCTCCTCTCCATGCTTAAGGAGATGGGGGCCCTGGCCCAGAGGGAGGGGATTGAGCTCTATTTGGTGGGGGGTACCGTGAGGGACTTAATCATGCTAAACCCCATGCACGATATTGACCTAACCCTCACGGGCGAGCTCGCGAGCTTCCTCAAGAGTTTCGTGAAAACCCACCCGGGCTGCTCTTTAAGGACCCATCCCCGCTTCAAGACAGCCACCCTCACCCTGACGGATAAGACCAGGCTGGATTTCTCCAGCGCCAGAGTGGAGTACTACGAGTACCCGGGCGCCCTTCCGGTGGTTAGACACGCCTCCATCCAGCTGGACTTACAAAGGCGCGACTTCACCATAAACACCCTGGCCATCAACCTCACCCCGGACGACTTCGGGAAGCTCTTGGACTATTACCGGGGCTACCAGGACATCAAAGAGGGGCTAATTAGAGTGCTCCACTCACTTAGCTTCGTGGAGGACCCCACTAGGGCCTTTAGGGCCGTGCGTTTTGAGAGCCGTCTGGGCTTTAAGATATCCAAGATGACCGAGGGCCTCATCACCAACGCCGTGACCGGAGGTTTTATCAAAAATCTCTCCCTAAAGCGCCTCATGACCGAGCTAAGGCTAATCTGCCAAGAGGAAAACCCGGGCCCGGCCTTCGAGCGCCTGGGCACCTTGGGTCTTCTCAAACCATTCTCACCGGATCTAAGGGTCACCAGAAAGCATGTGGAGCTCTTTAAAAGGGTCGACAGGGTGAGGGACTGGTGCAGGCTAACCTTCGAGTCCCGCTTCGGGCCTCTGTGGCTAGTGTATTTCCTCTCACTCACCAATGAGCTGGACGAGTCTCAAGTGCTAACCCTAGCCGACAACCTGGCGGACGATGCCCGCAAGCAGGCGAGGGCTTTGGTTTTGGAGCGCCCCACCCTGGAGCGGGTGGCCAACTCCTCTAAAAAATATGCGTCCAAGGTGGATCTAAACATCAGAGAGGTGGAGCAGATATTTGGAAACCTCTCCTGGCCGGGCATCCTCTACATTATGGCTAGAGCAGGTGGCGGAGCCCTCGCCCGGGCCGGGGCCTTCTTCCTCACCACCTACCGACGGGTGCGCATTGACCTAAGCCAAGAGGAGCTCCTCCAGATGGGCTTCTCCCCGGGAGAGGACCTGGAAAAGGCTCGGGAAATCCTCAAAAACGCCCGCCTGGACGG
>JAITJT010000284.1 GCA_031278795.1 Deltaproteobacteria bacterium
ATCTGGCCAAAGATACCTAAAAAGGATCAAGCGGAAGTCGTATCCGCCCTCCACAGCGCTCTGGAAGGCTTTTAACTCAAAAAACTTAGCTTAAAGGCCTAAAGAGCCAAAATAAAACGGGCTTTCGCCTTTTACGCACTTGTAATATCTTGAATTCTTTTGAATTCACTTTTTATAGCCATATATAAAAGCGCTCTAAATAACAAGAAACTAAAAGCGAGGCGCGCGTAACACTATTCAAATAACGCCAGTAAAACGCCCATAAAAACATCCTTTGGACGCTTCCATGGACAGGACCATGGAAAATCCGAAGAGGGCAAAAAAACAACAACAAGTGGGAGACAACATGAAAATAGCTCTAATAATCGGCTCGCCCAGGGTGAGCTCGAACTCCACCAAGATCGCCGAGAGGGCGGCCGCGGCCATAGAGGGCTCGCCCAAGGAGGTGAAGAAGTTTATACTCAATGAGCTCAAAGCCAAGGGCTGCCAGGGCTGCAACAGCTGCAAGGGAAAGACCGAGACCTGCGTCATGAAAGACGAGGTGGCCCAGGCCTTGGCCTACTGCAACGACGCGGACTACATCATAGCCACCAGCCCCATCTACATAGGGGACGTGACCGCCCAGCTGAAGATCTTCATAGACCGCAGCTACTGCTGGTACAAGCCGGACTTTAAGACCAACCCCAGCCCCTCCAGGGTTGCGCCCGGGAAAAAGCTCATCCTCGTCATCAGCCAGGGAAACCCCGACACCAATAGCTACCAGGCGGGCGTGGTGGACAAGTATACCAACTACTTCAAGTCCCACGGCATCGATGCCACGTCCTACGTGGCGTTTATGCCCCACGACCCGGGAGGGGCCGAATCGGCGCTCGCGAATCACTACCAGGGGATAGAGGCCGTGGTGAGCGGGCTCTGGCCCTGAGGCCGGATCCGGCGGGAATTTGTCCAAGGAACTTGCCCAATTCACTTGCCCAAGGCTTCTTTAAATTGCATTTTGATTTCAATAATGTAAAGGCCAATAAAGGCAAGGCTTTTCATAGTAGACAACTCTAAAGTCCTTGTGGCACATGCCTTATCCTAAAGGCTAGGTCTTAGCTATCTCTAGCATCCAAATCCAAGGGGGCGCGATTTATGATTGCGCCCCCTTGAAAAATTTTGCATATTGATTTATTACTAATTTCGACTAGTTTCAAGCGTTCCCCCTAAGTTAGGTGGGACAGGATTTTTTTAAAAAGGCGCTGGAAGAATGGATTTTAAATCTGAAACCCTGATTTTGTCGGAAATACTGGAGGGACTCGTAAAGTACGGAAAGAGGCGCGAGAGATCCCTGAAGAATAGTAACCCCCGCAAGGTGGAAGCTTGGCAGAAAAAGGTCATGGATTTTTTGGAAGAGTCCTTTGTAAAGATCGGGGAAATCAAGAGCCGCGCCTTTTGGAAAAAGCACCAGGAACAGATAGAGAGCGCCTATTTGGGTCTCATCTACGAGGCCTCGGCCTACGGCCACGTGGAACTCTGCCAGAGGATCTACTCCAAAATCATAGCCCTACCCCTCAAGAACTCGGCCTTCGCCAGGGCCCACGCCTCCCAGGTGATGATTGAAGATCTCCTGTGCTGCTCGAACTTCGGGGAAATCAAAGGCTATTTCCAGGAGCTCAAGCGCTCCTCACTTCTTTCTGGAAACAAAGAGATCTTCTTGGTCACGGGCAAGGACATCATAGGGGCCATCAGAAAGGTGACTCCGGAGGACTTTGACGAGAGGTTCAAAAACTCCGAACTGGCCGTCATGGTGCACAAGGGCCTCAAGGAGGTCTACAGAGCCGACCCGGACGATGACTCGGAGCGCCTCTTTGGGGAGGCCACCTATCTGCTCATATCCGCCTTGAAAAACTGCGAACGCCACGACCGCGCCCTGGAGATATTAAAACACGACACCTCCTTTAGGCACCTGGCCGGGCTCCACTACCGCTACCTGAGCGCCTACTCCCTCCTTAGCCATTTCCTAGGCAATAGAGATCCTAAGGGCTACAGGTTTCTAGAAAAGTATTTCGACAACAACCGGGAAGACATGCTCGAAGAGCTCGCCAAGGGTAACGCCGCTGTCCACTACGTGAGGGAGTGCATAAGGTCCAAGGAGTACGCCGAGGCCAAGATAGTCTACGAGTTCCTCACCTCCTTTTTCATCATCAGGTCCTGGATATTCATCTCGCACGCCTTCATCATAGCTACCGAGCTCATGAACGCGCTTTTGGAAGACGATGTCCACGAGATGGCCTACGAGGTCTTCCAGAACCTCCCGGATCAGCCAGTGGAGGGGGAAATGTACGAAAGCCTCTTCAACGCGGCGCTTTTGCTCATCTTCTACTACGGAGAGAGAAACGACATGGAGACCGCGAGAGGGATAACGGGGCACATCAATTTCTTGGCCGCGACCAGGGCGGACGCCTTGGCCTTCGCCGAGGCGCTCTTAGGAGAGATGAGCGTCTGCCTCAAAGAGGAGCTCCCTAGAACCATGCAGACCTTCTACGACTCCTACGTGCCCTATGACGATTCCCCGGACATCAAGGATATGCGTACCCGCATGACCCTCCTCATGATATCCGCCTTCTCCGAGTATAGGGGCCTTCTGGACAAGGCCTTTTCCTACTACAAGAGCCTGGACCCCTTGGATGATAACGCCAACTGGGATCTTAAGCAAAGCTGGAACCTCTCCGAGTCCAAGCTCTGCATAGGTCTTCTCATGAGCGGAGAGATCTTGGAGGCGGATAGCTTTTTACGGGAGCACCTGGTTCTTGGCTCAGACAGGGTGGTTACTCAGAGGTGGCTTACCCTCGCCAAAAGAATCATCAACCGCTACCTGGGGGAAAGTGATTTCAACAGTGCCGAGGATCTCTTTCTCTTCCTCAAGAGTAAGCTCCCTCCCAACGACAAAGTCTCATGCGACGGAATCTTCCAGATAGCTAAGCTCATCATAAACGCCCTTCTGAAAAAAGAGCGCTGGAAAAAAGCTGTCTCCATCTTCAAGAGCCTCCCCCAGGGTGGGAAGTCCCCCCTCTGCTTGAAGCTCCACCGGCGCATTTTCGAGAGCACCTTCAAGTTCCTCTCCCACCACAATAGGGCTAGCGACCTCTTGGGTCTTTTCCAAGCCATACCAGCCAACTTCAAGAACCGCCGCTTCTCACTCTACAAGGCCAAGGCGGGACTCAGCATCGTGGAGGAAATCGCCTCCAAGGGCCACCTGGAGGAGGCGGGAAAGATCTTAGAGGGCTTAATACCCCTCCAGGGCGGAGAGAGCGTGGATCTCATAAGGGGCAAGGCCGCCGTGCACTTCATGCGCGCCTGCCTAAAAGAGGACAAGAGCGCAAAGGCCCTGGAACTCTTCAAGTCCTTCCCCAAGATCTGCGATCCCTCTCTCATGAAAAAGTCCTTGAACAGCCTGGCCAGGGCCCTAACCCTAGCCTTCTCCAAGGATAACGACATGGAGAAGCTGGGAGAGCTCTCGGCCTTTATGCAGGAGCACCACCTGAGGCTGTAATCAAGCGATTTTTCTCTAAAATCTAGCTTTTTCTTGCAAGATAAACATCGTTGGCACGAAGTATATTTCGCTATGGAAGGAAATTATTTTTCATTTTGTGATTTAAAATATTTCTCGTTTTGAGATATAAGATATTTCTCGTTTTGGGAATTATAATACTTCTCGTGTTTGGGATTTAAAAGATTTTAGAAAAACAAAGCGCCCGTCTCCAGTTTCTTGGAGACGGGCGCTTTTCTTTCAAGACAATGAAAAAAACAATGAAACAAAACAATGAAAAAACAATAAACAAGACAATGAAATAACAATAAACAAGACAATGAAAAAACAATAAACAAGACAATGAAAAAACAATGAAAAAACAATTAAACAAGACAATGAAAAAACAATGAAAAAACAATGAAACAAAACAAGGAAATAAGGCAATGAAAAGGCAATGAAAAACGATTACTATGTTGGCGTTTGTGAATTAAATCTACTGGGATCCGTACCCCTTATATAAGATTGAGTTAACTATCATGATAAGACTTAATTCACCTGGAACTAATACTCCAGACCCATGGACATGGCCTTTTTGCTAAGGCCAAAGCCCCTATCCTGAACCTCTTTCCAGGATACCACCCCGGAGTGGACGCTTGAGGCCTTGGGGATTTGGAGGGTGTGCACACCGGACTCGGAGTCTAAGGCCGAGACCTTGGTGCCTTGGGCTGTCTCTTCCAGGAAGGCCTCGGTGGGGAGGCCTTCGCCTAGAGTTATGACGCCTGGGAGCACCTCGTCAGTCTTGGCGCTCTCTTTGGTTGAAGCGGGGAAGAAGATGTCCGAGCTGTCCGGATGCGGAAGGCCCGTGAAGCTATCCACCATGTGCAGATAGGCGTAGCTACCGCTTCCGCAGCCCTTGATGGTGGGCTCGAAGCTGGTGAAAACAGCAAGCGATCCGCCGTTACCCCGGCTTACGAGTTTGACCTGGGAGAGAACCATCTCGTTGGAGTGGGGCTCCTTGGGATAGAAGAGCTTGCCGCTTTCCAGTTTGCGCTTGTAGCCCAGAACCTTAGGTGAGGCAATGGCGTTCTGAACAGCCTGGTAAGGAACGCTTCCCCCTGTGGGAATGGTTAGTATCTTGTTGGCTTTGATATTTACCACGTAGCCGTTACGGCGAAGCTGGGCCCCTGAGAGATCCAGGATCGCGGACTCCTCTGAGCTCCTGTCGGCGAATGTCATGAATCCCTCGTCACTTAGATCTTCTTTGAGGCCGTAGAGGTATTGCTCGTGGTTTTCCAGACACTTACGGTCGCTTGGCATAGTGGCGCAGGGCCTAAGATCGTCTTCCCCAAAAAGCTTTCCGGTTCCAAATATCACAAAGAGATTGCCGTGGCTGTCATAGGTGGAGTTGACAGCCGCGCTCACCGGGCGCGCTGTGTTAAAAAACCTCCTCAATTTCCAGCTGGAAACTGGTAAGGGCTTTCCCTTCTCGTCAGCTAGCTGGAGCCTATATACGGCTCCCTTGTCCTCGCAGTGCTCGAGCCCGCGGCTTATGGTGAGGCCGTAGTAGAGGGCGTGGTTGCTCCAGGGAAGCTCGCGCCTTTGAGCGATGGGGAGGAAGGGATTGTTGAAGAAGCTATCCGGTTCCGGAGCCACCAGGAAATCCTTCTGGCTTTTGCCTTGAGACACCTCTTCTCCCTTATCTAGGTCTATCACTATGAGTCTGGCGTTTTGCTTGCTGTAGCCGTCATAGCCGCTCTTGAAGCCGTAATTGATGGAGGGTGGCTCTGATTTGGGGGCCAGGGTGTCGCTCATGGGACCCGAGGGGATGATGCAGTAGAATTTCCCCTCTGAAGAAATTACCTGGGGGAGCCCCACCGAGAGGCCCAGCTCCATCTCCGAGTGCCTCCACAGGAGAACTGGCTCCTTTTCCGGATCCGTTATGTCCAGGCAGAATACCTCTGAGAAGTAGTAAGGGGACTTAGCAGCTTGCGGGTCCTCAGCCGTGGGCTTCATGATGGGTCTTCCGCCCAAACCTAAACCAGCTATGAGTATGGTACGCCACTCGCCTTTGATCTTGGCATCCGTTATGAGGGGCTTTTGGTCCACGTAATAAGAGTGCTTGTAGAGGGGACTCGCGAGCCAAGAGAGGTGCGGGAGGACGGATGCCGGAATGAAGGCCCAGAGCTCGGCCCCCAGCTCGTGGGGGGTGGCCGGGACCTTGTTTCCCGGGGTGAGGGCTATGGCCGGGCCGTGGGCTCCGCCTCTTGGGTATGACGCGAATCCCAGGTTCACCGCGTGGAGCATGCCGTCATTGGCCCCAAAATATACCATGCGCCTTCTGGACTTGTACTTTTCCACGAAAGCTAGATAGTCTAGATCTTTATAGAAGAGGTGGAAGTTGGAAGCGGGCGGTCCTAGGGCTATGGGCTTGGAGTTCACTATATCCCCCAGGCGCCAGACCACTTTAGCGTGGTCATCCGTCCAGGGGTCGCCTATGCTTCTGTTTCTTAATTTTGGATGCTCCACTCCCTGAACCCAGGCCACCAAGGCCTCCGCGGCCTCCAGCTTGGATTTAAACCCGGGAAGGGCCTCTTGGTAGTTGTCAAATATCACGCGGCTAAGGAAGTTTCTAGCTGTTAAGCTTCCCGGGCTGGAATCCAAAAGAGAGGTTTTATAGTTGTCACTAGCGCTCTTTCCACTATTTTCCAGATAGGCGTAATAGATCCTCCTCTGGCCATTGGTTATCGTGGCAGGCGTTGTGTGTTTCCTGGGGCCTAAGAGAATCTTCTGGCTATCCAGGCTGGAGAGCCAGTGCCCGGTGTCGAATATGGGCACTATCTTGTGGATATTCTTGGGGCTTCCCTTTTCCCCTGTGAAATGCTGCAGCTGGTTGTTGCCGTAGGGGTCAAAGCAGCGGCTAAGGGTCTCACTTATCCCTTTACAGGGGTGAGAGCTCGCCTGGGAGTTATCCGGATTGAAGCTCACCACGTGGTCGCCTATTATGCCTTTGGGGCCGTTTACAACCGTGAGGCGCAGGTCGTGGTCGCTATCCTCCCTTAGGTTTCCGTATTTGTCCACAAAGAGCGCAAATATGGTTCCCACCCAGCTCACTCTCTCGCTTCCGTTTTCCGGATTGGCGTAGAGGGGATAGTAGACAGTCTCCAGGGATATGCCTCCTCCAGGAAGGCTGTAGATGGAGGGGGCGGAGGCCCTCTTTAGCTGTGGGTTTTCAGCTATGGACTTAAAGGCCGTCTCCAGCTTGTGGGGAAGCTCAGCGATGTTGGCCGCTTGGAAATAGTTACTGGGAAGACCGTCCCTTCCCTCCCACTCGCCTCTGTCCGGAACCCCGTTACGGTTGCGGTCGTTGAAGCCTCCGTATTTGGCGGATAGCTGCAGGGGATTGGGAAGATTCTGGGCCCCGGTGCTTACGTGTCTAAATATGAAGGCCCTGGCCTGGCTCTTGAGGTTAGTTACCACCTTGCCGCAGCCATTGGCAAGCTTGCTTGAGCTTCCAAGATAGTCACAGCCCGGGGGTGTGAGGTTGGGGTTAAGTGACGGACGGTTCATGGTTATATCCAGATAGGTTCCGTCCCGGGTGGTTCCGGTGATGGTGTA